>JAMCZD010000454.1 GCA_023473405.1 Candidatus Omnitrophota bacterium | reverse complement strand
TTATGAAATAGCAGAGAGAAAGAGTCACGGACATCCGTCAAAAGGTCAACGACCTCCGCCAGGACATCCAGGCGGACATGGCTGGAGCCCGTTCGCGTTGGAACAGCGGCGCCGGCAACGGCTCGGCGCGAAGCGAACAGGCTCCCAGTTCGCCTCAGGAGACCTCAGAAGCGGCTCCAAAGACGAGGCGCAAAAAACACTAAACCCTGCTCCACCGCTCCTTTGAAAACGAACGTTGCTGTTGTAAAAGGCTTCGGCTCCGAGCAAAGGGTTGATGACTGCAACTGGCCTGGATGCCCTGCCAATCTTGAAACCGGCATCCAGGCCCCGGCGGTCTCTTCCGGCAAACAAACCATCAGGTTCCGCACGGGATGCATTGCGGCGCGACCGGAGCAGGAACTCTTTCCGTTTAATTAACGACTTGCCATGCCGATCCCACTCGCCTCTATGAATATGGAACCTCTCCCCACCGAACTACCGTCCTCGTCCCCCACACCCGCCAGCGGCGACACTGTCTCGCCCGAGCCCAGCGAACAGTTCGTCGCCACGCCTTGCGTCGAGGAACTCACCGAGCGAGCCCTGGCCTACCTGGAAGCCGGTTACCCGGTTCACTTCGCCGGCCCCGCGGGCACGGGCAAGACGACTTTGGCATTTCATGTGGCGGCCAAGATTGGCCGGCCGGTCAGCCTGATCCATGGGGATGCGGATTTCGGCAGCGCGGACCTGGTCGGCCGGGACGCGGGTTATCGCCGGCACAAAGTAGTTGACAATTATATCCATTCGGTAATGAAAACCGAAGAGGAGATGAATTCTATCTGGATGGATAACCGCCTTACCAGCGCTTGCCAAAACGGCGAGACTCTCATTTACGACGAGTTCAATCGCTCCCGGCCAGAGGCCAATAATCCGTTTCTCAGCATCCTGTCCGAGCGAATACTGAACTTGCCCAAACTGCGGAGTTCAGGGCGCGGCTACATGAACGTTCATCCGGATTTTCGCGCAATATTCACCTCCAATCCCGAGGAATACGCCGGGGTGCACAAGACCCAGGACGCATTGATGGACCGCCTGATAACCATTCAACTGGATCATTACGACCTTGACACCGAGATTCAGATTACCGTGGCCAAGTCGGGCCTGTCCCGGCCTGACGCCGAGGCTATTGTCAAGGTGGTCCGTGAAATGCGGCGGGTGGGTGTAAACAACAGCCGCCCAACCATACGCGCCTGCATCGCGATTGCCAAGGTGCTGGCGGTCCGGCAGGCACACGCCGAGCCCAACGACCGCATATTCCAATGGGTCTGCCGCGATGTGTTGAGTTCCGACACCGCCAAAGTGACACGTGGCGGGGTTACCACGATGCCTGAAAAAGTCGAAGAAGCTATCTGGAAAGGCCTGCGCGGTCCATCCGAGAACAATGGCCGGCGGCGATTCCCCGGTAATGGCCGGCTCGAAAAAGAAAGGTTAATCTGATGTCAACGACCAACGCCAAAACAATTCGCGGTCTCCAAAGTATCCGCACTCGTTCCGGCGCCTCCGATCAGGCGACACTCTCCTACCATGCCTATACCAAAATCACCTATCTCGAGATGGAGAAGTGCCGGCGCCAAAAGGAACGTGACAATTTGGTGGCCCGCCTTAAAACCCTCGATGAGCGGCTCCGGGCGATTGCCGTCGATCAAAACGCCTTGATGCGCCGGGTAGGAATGCGCTCACGCCGCAAAACGGTTGCGTCTCCGTCCTCCAGTCCAAACAACAAATCGCCAGCACCCCCGGCCGGCCGCGGATTCAAGCTCCGATATTGAATCGTGCCCGACTTGTCCCAATGAATTTTATTGCCTATGAATCTGGTTACCGAACCCACCCTCAATAATAGCCTAAAACCACACCCTGCCGATGTGGGCAAATATTTGTATGCCATCATGTCCGGCAACGAATGCCGGGCTTACGATGTCAAAGGGATCGATGGCAACCCGGCCTACAGCGTCACAAACGGCCGGGTCGCAGCCGTCATTAGTGATTGCTCCAGACAGCGAATTCGGCCTGAGCGCAGCCACCTGGCCGCCCACAAAGACGTTCTTCAACGTTTGATGCTGGAACAAACCGTGTTGCCAATGGCCTTTGGCATCATCGCCGACCACGCCGAAGGCATCCGCTCACTGCTTGACCTGAACCAGAAAACCTTTCTAACTCAGCTCAATAGGGTTGAAGGCAAGGTGGAAATGGGCCTGCGCGTTGTCTGGGACGTGCCGAATATCTTCGAGTATTTCCTCGATATCCACCCCAAACTGCGCCTGGTGCGCGACCGCTTGATAGGCACGAGTCGCGAGCCCAGGCAGGAGGACAAGATCGAGTTGGGCCAGTTGTTCGACCACTTGCTCAATGAGGATCGCGAGACGCATATCGAGCAGATCCAAGAGGTATTGGCGCCTTGCTGTGTTGAGATCAAGCGATCCCAGCCCCGCAACGTAAATGAGGTGGCCAATTTGAATTGCCTGGTTGAAAGAGAGGCGCAAAAGCAACTCGAGGATGCCGTTTTTCAGGCTGCCGGTTTGTTTGATAATAACTTCGCCTTTGATTTCAACGGCCCCTGGGCGCCTCACAATTTCGTGGAAATCCAACTTGAACTGCCTCCGCGCAAACGGGGTTTGAAATTAAATGTTGTTGGTCGATAAGCTATTGCTCTTTCCCATCCACGCCACTTTGTGGGTGGCCCGCCAGGTGAATGACGCGGTGGAACAAGACCGTTCCAGCGAGCCCGAACGAATCACCGCACAACTGAGCGAACTCTACATGATGCTGGAAACCGGTAAAATCTCCGAATCGGAATTCACGGAGCGCGAACACGACCTGCTCGACCGTCTAGACCAGATTCAGGGACAAGACGTTGAGGATGCCGGCGACCCAGCCGGGGCCGGCTTCGATTCCGAAGAAGACGGCGATCCTCAAGAACATGGGTAAATAATGAACCTGCCGTCACCAGCCTTTCTGACTCGACACGAACTGCGCCTGGTGTTGTTCGGCGGCAAAGGCGGTGTGGGCAAGACTTCCTGCGCCACGGCAACGGCCTTGCATTGGGCCGAAAAGAATCCAACCACCCCAATCCTACTTGTATCCACCGACCCGGCACATTCAATTTCGGATAGCCTGGCCGGAGCGGTCCCCCCCTCGAACCTGACGGTCCTCGAGTTGGATGCCCAGGCATGCATGGCCGAGTTTCAACTGCAGCACCGCCTGAAATTTCAGGAAATTGCCTCCCGTGGAACTTTTCTCGACGCAACCGATATAGACCAGGTCTTGAATCTCAGCCTGCCCGGCCTGGATGAGCTGATGGCTTTCCTCGAGATATGCCGTTGGACGGAGGTACACCAATATCAAACGATTTTTGTCGATACCGCCCCCTCAGGTCACACCTTGCGCCTTTTGGGCATGCCGGTGATCATGCGCCAATGGCTGGGCGCTTTGAATGCACTGCTGGCCAAGCACCGCTACCTGAAACGGCTTTATTGCGGGACATATCAGCCGGATGAAATCGACCAATTCCTCGTCAAACTCGCCGCGTCCGTCGATCAAATGGATGCGTTGCTCAGAAACCCGGCCTGCTGCCAGTTTGTGCCTGTAGTACTGGCGGAGGAAATGTGTTTCCGGGAAACCGTTGCGTTGCTCGAAGAACTGCGGCGTGCCGGCGTGCCCATCACAGACCTGGTCGTCAATCGGCTTCTTCCCGCAAACAGGTGTCCCGTCTGCGCTACGGGGCGCCTTCGCCAAAGTCGCGAGTTGAATAAGTTGCGCGACGCCCAGGAGTTATTTTCCGGTCCTATTTGGGGATTGCCCCTTTACCCTGACGAGGTTTGCGGCATCGAACCCTTGCGCCGGTTTTGGAAAGGGCTCGTCGATCTGACTCCTCGATCCATTGCCCCCCCGCGTCCGGCTCATTTTCCTCGACCCATGATCGAAGCACCGGCAAAGCCCCCAGCCTCGGACCTCGCTATGGTGATCCTGGCGGGCAAAGGGGGCGTCGGCAAAACCACTCTGGCTTGTTCGACTGCGCTCCGCATGGTTGACGACTTCCCCGGACGCGAAGTTCTGCTCTTTTCCACGGACCCAGCCCATTCTCTTTCGGCCTGCCTTAAATTGCCGATTGGGCCCACTCCAAAGCGCGTAGTCGACGGTCTTACGGCTGTCGAAATCGATGCCCAATCCGAGTTTGCCAGCTTGAAAAGACTGTATTCACGGGAATTGGCAGCCTTCTTCAAATCGCTGCTCCCGGAAATGGACCTTGCGTATGATCGGGAGGCGATGGAGAACTTTCTTGACCTTGCCCCGCCGGGTTTGGACGAGGTGATGGCCCTGACGCACCTGATGGACCTGCTCGATCAAGGCCAATTCCAATCCTTCGTGCTCGATTCCGCCCCCACCGGGCATTTGATTCGGTTCCTGGAAATGCCCGGGCTTATCAACCATTGGCTAAAGGTTTACTTTGGTCTGGCCCTCAAATACAAACACCTTTTCCGCACGCCCAAAGTCACTCAGCGCCTTGTCAAGATTTCCAAGGCCCTGAAGAGCTTCCGCACCCTTATCAGCAACCCGGTCCAGTGCTCACTCTATGCGGTGAGCATTCTTACCTCGATGGCATTCCACGAAACCAAGGACCTCATAGACGCCTGCCAGCGAATCGGAATCGATGTTCCCATTCTGTTCCTG
>JAMCZD010000261.1 GCA_023473405.1 Candidatus Omnitrophota bacterium | reverse complement strand
AGTGGCCATCCTGTTCGCGGGAATTTTTTCCACGATGATGCCCGCCTTGGATTGGTTGCAAACTCATGCCCGTGGTTTTGGCAAACCAGCCTCGGGCCTATTCTACTGGGCTTGTGGTTCCCTTTCGAGCATCCTGGACAATGCGCCAACTTACCTCACTTTCCTTAGCGCGGTGTTTGGATCATGCGTGGACCAGGAAGTGGTCACACAAATTCACCAGGCCATCCAAGCCGGCGACCTTCATCAACTGATCGCCGCGACCGGCCCCCATGCCGACCAGGTGCAATCAACCTACCTGGCCCTGGCAAAATACCATTCCAGCCTGCTATCGACCGGCAAGGTAGGAGTGAGTTACATCGAAACTGCCTTTCTGCTCGGCCAACCCCACCTCAGCCGATTCATCCTGGCCATCAGCATCGGCGCGGTCTTCTTCGGCGCCATGACTTACATTGGCAATGGTCCCAATTTTATGGTCAAGGCCATTGCCCAACAAGCCAAAGTGGCCCACGTGCCCGGTTTTCTCGGCTACCTCTTCAAATACGCATTTCCATTCCTGCTTCCCGTGCTGATCGTCACGTGGCTGGTGTTCTTCCGGCAATGACCGCGGAGAATCGCCTACCACTAAAGCGGGTGCCCACTCAACCGGTCTCGTCGAATGAGCAAGGTCGGTGATTTTGCGCCGGTTGTTTTGCCTGTCATTGTCCTCGCGGTATGATTTTTGCTTTGGAATTAACCAAGGGTTTATGCGACGATGGGGGACTTGGTTCGGTGCAATTGTATGCGGAGACTCTACAACATTTTGTTTACCTTTTTTTTCTGGTTTTCGGCGCCATATTATTTTTTACGCCTGTGGCGGCGAGGGAACTGGCGGGCGGGTTTTTCCCAACGATTCGGCCGGTACGATACCAAACTGAAACAGGCAATTACGAATCGCCATGTCTTCTGGCTTCATGCCGTGAGCGTGGGAGAGGTCAACCTGGCGATTCAGCTCATCCGCGCCTTGGAGCCGCGCGTGCCCAATCTTAAGATCGTCGTGTCCACCACCACGACCACCGGGATGGGCGAACTGCGTCGCAAATTGCCCAGCCATATCGAGAAGATTTATTATCCAATTGACCGGCGACGTTGCGTTCAGCGCGCCTTTAGCACCTTGCGGCCCGAAGCTGTCGCCATAGTCGAAGCAGAGATTTGGCCCAATTTCCTCTGGCAGGCACACTCCCGCAGAACCCCCGTGTTCCTGGTAAATGCCCGCCTCTCCGAGCGATCGTTCCGCGGATACAAACGATTTCCCCTCCTGTTCCGCCCCCTATTCGCCTCACTCGCTGGTGTCAGCGTTCAGCACGACCAGGACCGCGCCCGCTTGATCGACTTGGGCTGCCGGCCGGACGCGATTCGCGTGGTCGGCAATTTGAAATACGACACCGGTCATCTCGAGGAGCGCTGCCCGCTCGATGTCCCAACCCTCTTCCGCCAACTGAGCCTCCCCACTGATTCCCTTGTTCTCTTGGGAGGCAGCACCCATCCCGGAGAAGAAGCCATCTTGGCGCAACAATTTCAACGGCTCAAAAAGCAATTCCCCCGCCTCTTTCTCGTGCTAGTACCGCGCCATTTCGAACGGGGCAAAACGGTCGGACGTGAATTGTCGGCTCAAGGTGTCCGGTTTGTTTATCGCAGTGACGTCACTGCCGGACGCCAATACCCCGCCGACACAGTCGAGTGTCTGCTGGTAAACACGACAGGCGAGCTCAGATACTTTTATGAGCACGCAACCGTTATCTTCGTCGGTAAAAGCCTCGTGGGCAGGGGCGGACAAAACCCCATCGAGGTTGGAGCGGTTGGCAAAGCCATGGTGTTCGGACCCCACATGCAGAATTTTGCCTCGGTTGCCGCCGCTTTTGTGGCCGATGACGGTGCCGTCCAGGTGCGCGATGCCGCCGAGCTTGAATCGACCCTGGCTTCCCTCCTGGCGGATCAGAAGCGCCGTGAGTCGTTAGGGCGTAACGCCCGAAAAGTAGTGCACGAGAACCGTGGCGCTATCGAGCGCACGGTGGACATGATTGTTCAACATCTGTCCAAGGAAGAGATGTATGTAGCCGGAAACAGCAGCCCGGCTTAACCCAATATGCGCCGGCCTTCGTCGAGGAAGATACCCTTGAAATTCATCTCCAGGGCTTGGGGATTGGTCGCCTTGGCCAAGGCCTCTTTTTCCGAAATCTTGCGCTCCCGAACCAATTGGAACAAGGCCTGATTGAAGTTCAGCATCCCATCCTCCGTCCCCGTCTCGATCGCTGCCGACAATTTGTCCAAACGATTCTCCTCGATCAGTTTCTTGACGGTTAGAGTGTTGATCATAATCTCCAGAGCCGGCGTCACGCCGCCGCTAATCGTGTTGACCATGCGCTGGCAAATCACCGCCTGAAGCGTGTTGGCCAGTTGACGTCGAATTTGGTCGCGCTCCTCAGCCTTGAAAAAGTCTAAAATGCGGGAGACCGCTTGCGAGGCGTTTGTCGTGTGCAGGGTGGAGAATACTAAATGACCCGTATCGGCCGCGCTCATCGCCGCCGAGAAACTGATGTCGTCCCGCATCTCACCGATCATGATGATGTCGGGGTCCTGACGAAGAATATGAATCAGTCCGTTGTGGAACGAGAGCGAATCCAGCCCAATCTCCCGCTGCTCGATCACCGATTGGTTATCCTCAAACACATACTCGATCGGGTCCTCCAGCGTAATAATGTGCTTCTTCCGGCTCGCATTGATGTGCTCGATCATCGCCGCCAGCGTCGTCGATTTGCCGCATCCTGTTGATCCCGCCACCAAAACAATCCCGCGCGGAGTCTCGGCAATGGCCTTGGTCGTCTCCAAAAGACCTAATTCCTGGAACGACGGAATGCGCGTCTTCACGTAGCGCATCGCCAAACACCACTGGCCGCGCTGTTGAAAAACGTTGGTCCGAAAACGGCCTACCCCTGCCTGGAGATAAGAGAAATCCACCTCCCTCTCCCGCTCCAGTATTTTGGCTGCATGGGGCGGAATAATGCTTTGTATCACCGTGTTTACCCACTGTTCCGTCGGTAGAGGACATTCGATAGCAACCAATTGCCGGTTTATCCGGAAAATAACCGGAGCTGCAACCTTGATGTGCACATCGGAGGCGCCGCCCTCAATGGCAGTTTGCAAAATACGATTGAATATCTCCATACCCGTCGGTCACATAATAATGACCGGCACTAAACCGTCGGAGAACCAACCATGAGACTGAGGCGCTCTTGCGACTGCCGTGAAAGACTGGTGAAAACCATCGAAACAATATACCCCGCATGCCTGTTGCCCGCGCAGTCGACCACCACGCCCGTGAATTGCACCCGCTTGGTCTCCCCCGGCTGCAACATCCCCACCGTCATTTCCTTCCATATCTCAATCGGTTTGGCCGTCCGGAACTCGATGCCGTTCTTCCGCAAATGAACGGCGCTCGGCGGCAGCGTGAGCTGAGTTTCGTGGGTTTGTACCGTGACGGATTGAAAGACGCCTGAAGTATCTAACTTGCTGGAGCTCATATAATGCGATCTAAATTACCACTCTTTTTACCGCTGTCAACCGCCCCTTACCATTCAATCACTGCCGCCCCCCACGTCAGACCCGCTCCGAATACTACCAGCAATATCAAATCTCCCCGCCGGATTCGCCCCGTTTGAACCGCTTCGTCCAGCGCAATCGCCACCGATGCCGCGGAGGTGTTCCCATACTTCTGCAAGTTTATGTATACCTGCTCGGGCTTGGCATCCAATCGCTCCCGCACTGCCTCGATAATCCGCAGATTGGCCTGGTGCGGGATGATGCACGAAATCTGATCAATGGTTATCTCGCAGCGGCGAAGTGACTCCCGAGCCGCCGTGCACATGGCGTGAATCGCGTTCTTGAACGCCTCCTTGCCGTCCATGCGCAAATAATGCATCCCGTCCGCCACCGACTCATGCGTGGCCGGACAACGGCAGCCCCCGCCCGGCATCGAGAGCAAAGCCCCCTTGGCGCCATCGGCCCCCATGCAAGCCGTTAACAACCCGTGCGAATTGGGCCGATGCTGCAGGATCGCCGCACCCGCCCCGTCCCCAAACAACACGCACGTATTCCGGTCGGTCCAATCCACTATGGACGAAAGCTTCTCCGCCCCAATCACCAACACCGTTTCGTAAGTGCGCGACATGATGAATTGCTGGCCCACTTCCAATCCAAAAATAAAGCCTGAACACGCCGCTTCCAAATCGAAAGCTGCCGCCCGCCACGCCCCGATCTTCTGCTGAACAATGCACGACGTGGCCGGAAACGGCATGTCCGGAGTGATCGTGGCCAAAACGATCAGGTCGACCTGCTCTGCCGTCATCCCCGCGTTTTTCAAGGCGCGCCTCGCCGCCTCGGCCGCCATGTCCGACGTGTACTCGTCGTCTGCCGCCATGCGCCGTTCCTGAATGCCCGTCCGGCTGACGATCCATTCGTTGGATGTCTCGACCATCCGTTCCAGATCGGCATTGCTCAATACCTTGGTCGGCACATAGGAACCGACCGAGAGAATCGAACAGGATTGTCCTCGGAAATCGTACTTGGCGCGGGGATTCCTGAAGCGAACACTGCGAGGCGCGTTCATGTGAGGGCTGCAGCCGGCGCGCCCCTTTGCCCAACACAGGCGTTGGCTTGGGCAAGGGAGGGA
>JAMCZD010000178.1 GCA_023473405.1 Candidatus Omnitrophota bacterium | reverse complement strand
ATTTCAACTCCCGACCACTGGCACACGCTGATCAGCCTCATGGCCCTTCGCGCCGGCAAAGACGTCCAATGCGAGAAACCCACCCTCACCATCGACGAGGGCAAGGTCCTCATCAAAACGGTGCGAAAATTCGGGCGCGTCTTCCAGACCAGCACCGAAGACCGATCCGTGCCGGTCTACCATCGCATGGCTGAGTTGGTGCGAAACGGGCGGATCGGGAAACTGCGGAAGATCGAGGTCATCCTGCCCAGGCAGCCGACCGTGCCAGGCGATCCAACTCCGCAGCCCGTTCCTCCCGAGCTCGATTATGACATGTGGCTCGGCCCCGCGCCGTTTGCGCCATATACCAAGGACCGCGTGCATTTCAACTTCCGCTGGATTTGGGACTACTCGGGCGGGATCATTTGCGACTGGGGAGCGCACCTGTTTGATACGGCCCAATGGGCCAACAACACCGAAAGAAGCGGCCCGATCGAGATCGACGGCAAAGGCACCCATTGGGAAGGCGGACTCTACAATACGGTAAAGGACTACGACGTAACCTATCGTTATGCCAACGGCGTGATCATGACCTGCGCCCCAGGTAACCCGAGCATCAAGTTCATCGGCGACGACGGATGGATTGGCAACCGCGGCTGGCTGGGCCCCCTCGAAGCTAGCTCGAAGACCATCCTAGAGTCCAAGATCGGTCCCAACGAAATCCACTTATACACCAATCCCCAGGGAGAACACCATGACTTCCTCAAGTGCGTCAAGAGCCGCCAGGACCCGTATTTCCCCGTCGATATCGGCCACCGCGTCTCCACCGTCTGCCACTTGGCAAATATCTCGATCCGCCTGGGACGCAAGCTAAGGTGGGATCCCGACGCCGAGCGCTTCCAGGATGACCCGGAGGCCGACGCAATGCGGACCCGCCCCATGCGCAGCCCATGGAAATTGTAGATAATAGGGGTGGGGACAGCCCGTCCCCACTGCTCATCTCACCACCTCAGCGCCACAGCTTGGGGGACGGCCCGTCCCCTCCCCTGGCCCTACGGTGCGGTTTCCAGGACTACCCGGTAGAAGGAGGCGTTGCGGAGGTCCACCGGATAGCGATTCAAGGGCGGAGTGGCTGCAATCCCGGTTTGCAGTGGGACGAACTCGGGCAACTGGTTGGAATACTCGACGGTATAAACCCGATCCGGCGCGCTGTTCCATTCGAGTTGCACGCCTTGCTCGAGCCTCGAGATGGAAAGGCGCAAGTTCGAGTCCGAACTCGTGGGATCGGAGCCTAGGGCTTGTTCCTGCAAGTTGGAGAAGCCGTCGCCGTCAGGGTCCTCGTCGTAATAGGCTTGGTCGGTCCCCTTAAAGTATTCGATCTCCCATTTATCGAGCAAGCCATCCAGGTCGAGATCATCCGGATTAGGCGAAACCGCTGCAAACACGACTTCACCCGGTTGAGACTCGAGGACTCTACCTTGGGTGGTCACGAAGTTGGCGTATGGTTGGGGCCGGCCCACGGCGAGTTCGAACTCGGGGGAGGCGTGGGTTAATCGTTCGAACTGGGCGGTGCCCAAGAGGATGCGGTTACCTATCACGCCTTGGAGTGGGTTGTTTCCGTCCATTTTGCCGCCGATTATCAACACCTCACCCTGGAGGGATAGATCGGGCTCGAGGTAGGGCGCCTGGGCGGTGCCGTTGGAGAAAAACCAGGCATCCGAGTTCTTGGCCGCCTCCACGACGCGAAGGTCAGTGGGGTTGTATAAAAGCCTGGTGCCGAAGCTTATCAAGGGTGAGTTCGTAATGTCGGCGAAGATGCTGACGGTAGTGATTTCGCCGGATGAATTTGCCTCGCCATAGACCTCGACGGACGCCGCCGGCGCGCGCGCGGGCAGCAAGGCGGTTGCAAAGAGCATGGCCTGCAGCCAGGGGAAAAATCTGGTATTCATATTATATTTTCCCTTTCTCATTCGCGATTGCAGGTTGGCGGTTTTTCACGGTTTAGCCGCCGGCAAGACACAGTTGGTCCGGCCAAATTGAGCGGCGAATGTGGCCAAATCGGCGCCGTCGACATCGCCATCGTTATCGAAATCGCCCGGGCAACTGGTGGCGACAGGCCCCAGCCCCAGGAAATAGTGGTCATTAAAGACTTGATAATAAATATGGTTGAATCCATCGGTGGTGCGCGCCCACGCCTCGAGGTGGAATTGATAGGTGCACGTGGTCCAGGGCGCCAGCGCCCCGGATATGTGGGCGGGCAGTGAATTAGACATCACTGGATTTGGGCCGTTCCAGAACGGGCGGGTCCCGTCATGCGACCCGACGTATTGGTCGGCTGCCACAACTCCGCCATTGTGGTTGCGGCCATAAAGAGCCGACAAGGTGTAATTCCTCAAGAACCCGTTCGGGTGGTATGCCTGAATTTCGAACTGGATCGGGTCTTGCGCCGTTGCCAGGCTGATGAGACCGCACTCGGGAATCAAACTGCCTGACTGGTCGCGAACGGATTGGATGGCAACCGTGACCGGGGTGTTGTCGACGTATAGTGTAATGCTGCTTAATTCATTGGTCGGAAGTGGCACCTCGGAGGCCAGGTTGCTCGAGCTGTAGGCCTGACATATAAGATCGTACCGCCCGTTCTCGAGACGCCTGGTGTTCCAGATCAGTTTGAGATCGGGAAATGCCCAGTAACCGGAGTCGGTTCGCAAATAAAGGCCATTGGCATCCGGCCCTATCGAAACGCTGGTGGCCAGTACTTTGCCGGTGGAGGTGACGGTGTATTTGATCTTCGAGAGCGGATCGAGCACGGGTTGGAAGTCGGCCGGCGCGGGCGGCGAGGCGCCATTCCATTTGGCGGCCAGGATGCGGTAGTATTGAACCGAAGTGTCACTGCTGCCGAACAAGCCGTGGACCCAAAGCCATCCGCCAAAGGGCGCGTCTTTATACTGGTATATCTTGAGGTCATTGGCAACGGTAGACGAAACGTTCGCCAGGCCGGCCAGATCGCCGGTCCGGCTGATTTCCGAGGTGGGAATCTTGCCAATATTGTTGAAGATGAATCCCGAAGTAACCGGGCTCACCAGGCCGGGGAGGATGCTGCTGGGACCGCCGTAAGCGCCCATGTCACTTCGCGATCCATCCAGATCGTTATAGACGGGGTCCGGATCGCCGGCATTGATGCAGGGTGAATCGGCGGAAAGAGCGAAGCGAAGACTGGCTGCCGGATCAAAGAGTGGATCAGCCGAGATATCGCCTAGGCCAGGGCCGGCCACGCCCCCTGCCTGGGCATCGTAGTCCCTCCAATCGTTGTCCCAAACATCGTTGAAGGAAATCAGCGGAGTGGTAGTGCCGTGGGTAGCCAAGATACCGACGCTATTGCCGGTCAGGATGTTGTTCTTAATGATGGCGTTGGCGTCACTGTAACACCAAATCCCATTCTGGTCGTTGCCAACAATGGTGTTGTTGATCGCCTGCGCCCCGCTCGAAGCGGCCCAAGCGAAATAGATGCCTGCTCCATGGTTGCTGATCACCAGGTTGTTGGCGATCAATGGCGTGGACGAAAGGCAGACAATGCCGTAGTCCAACGCGGCGTCAGAAGCCACACCGTTGTCTTCGATAATGTTGTTTCGCACAATTGCGCCAGCGCCGCCCTGGACGCGGACACCGTTGATATTGCCGATTATCCAGTTGTTGTTGAGCAGCAAGCTTCCGCCGTTGATCAGGACCCCCGCATAGATATGGTTCGTGCTGCTATGCGTGATCTTCAACCCCTCCAGCCGCGAGTTGGTTACGCTGTTGGCGGTCACGACGTTGTTGGTGCCCGTGCCTTGCAGGATCGTCGAGTTAAAGCCCGCGCCCATCACGTTAACGTCGCTCCGAAGCACGATATCCTCATTGTAGGTGCCGGGCTCTACCAGGACGGTTTCGCCCGGTGAAGCGGCATCAATGGCCGGCTGAATTCTTCCTCCAGACTCCACCACGAGGTTGTTTCGCCCCGTTATTACTAGGTTAACACCGTTTCGCCGGAAGCTATCCAGGGGAGGAGTCGTGCCCTCCGTTTGTATAACTTCGGTGCAGCCATTCGTCCGGTCCGGCACCGAGTAATAGACTTCGGCTCCGGCTGGAACCGATACCAGGGACAGGGCAAAACACACCCGGCTCCCCGTGGCAATCGCTATCGAGGGGAAGGAAAAAAGGACCGCCCTGTTCTCTTCGGTCGAACCGTTCAGAAAGATCGAGACCGTGTCAGTACCAAGAATCGGCCCGTCATAGCTCTTCTTCCGAACAGTCAGGGCGATCTTGTGGTTCCCGGCAACTGACGAGGAGATTTCCATTCGAACAGCCTCCAGGGTACGTCCCGGGTAATACGGGATGTAGAATCCGCGGTCATACAAGTCTCCAGCAGGTTCACCCGGACAGGAGATTAGAACCGCCGCGCGGGAAAGTGAGCCCCCCGCAAGAAGGCAACTCACAATCAAGATAGCTCGGATCAAGACCGAGCCGGGAGGTTTAACAATAGTTGGATTTTTCATAGCGACAACGAATTGTTAGGTTGTTCTAGACGCAACAACGGATAATTCGGCTTGGGTTAATTTACAGAACCAAATGTACAGAATTCGCCGCCGTAATCAATAAAAATATTAATTTATTTATTAGTATCCTACATTCCGCAGTTCAGGAACATGCATTTTTGATTTTCGAACCGCCCATCGGCAGGCTCAAAGGAAAGCGGCATGAGGTAGT
>JAMCZD010000451.1 GCA_023473405.1 Candidatus Omnitrophota bacterium | reverse complement strand
GGAGGTTTGTGTCGCGAAAGACCGGCATCCTTGTGCCTCGATTACCCATGTAGATCGCGCTCAGGGTAAAATCGCGAAAAACCTCATGCTCGACTGAAAGCTCGGTCTGATAGATTGCCGGGTTCGCAAAATCTCCGGCGGCAAAGATCAGGTCGGATCTCGCCCCGCTCCCCGTCGGAACACCGGGCAACACATTCGGGAATATGGGTGAGCCCGCCGAGGACGGAATGAATGAATAGGACTTGAACCGAACGCCATTGTTGGTCATCAGGTTCGCCAGCAATGAGTTCTGCGTGCGGCCATAGTACACTCCGCCTCCCAAACGCACCACCGTTTTCTGTTTGCCGAATGGATCCCAGGATATGCCCAAGCGCGGACCGAAGTTGTTCGCGTCGGTATTGATCCTTGTAGTGCCCGGGACGTCCGGATTGCCTTGAAGGGACGGCATGGTCTGGAGGTCGTAACGAAGGCCCACGTTCACAGTGAGGGCGGGCAAAGGCCGGAATGTGTCCTCGACGTAGAAGGCCATGTCGAAGGTTTTGAATTGAGTCGCCCCGCCCTTGCCTAATGTGTCAAACGCCTGTATGAACGTGTTGTAATGCTTGCCGACGATTGTGCCCGCCGGCACTACCGGCGCGGCCTGACAGTTCTGCAGGGGGAGCGGAAAGGCGGGATTGCCGCAGTCGAGGGCAAAGTCGTTCAACGTGGAGAAGTTGTACGTCGCGCCGCCTTGATAAAGGTTGATCATCTCGTCATTGACCTGGGTCAGGTCGTATCCAAACTTCAGGGAGTGGCGTCCAGAACCCAACTCAGATTCTGAGCGATCTGCCATCGCTTCTCATCGGGATAGGCGGCACGAGGCAGGAAATTCGGCATCCCAAAATTGATGCCATTCGTGACGCTCACACCGGGTCCAGGGGCGTTGGGAAGTTGGAACTCGAAGTCGCGTCCCCATTGGGCTCGGACCTCGCTCATGAATGTCGGTGTGAGCACCGCGTTCCACCGGCCGATGACCGTTTCTGCGTTCACGGCGTCGGAACCGTTTGCCGTGGCGTGATATCCGTGGGTAGGCGCTGTCTGAATCCCATTCGGCGAATCCCATCGTAAAATGTTGACGGTCGAGGAGAATTGGTTTCGCGGAGTGGCGTACCAGTCGACCTTGGCGAGGCCAACCCACTGATTGCCTTCGCGGTCTTGCGGGCCAACCATGCTTTGGAAGAACCCAACCGCGTTACTGTATCCAGGCGCCGCGCCGGTCGACGTCAGGAAGGTCGATGAATACGGAATCACCACGGCGGGGAATGTGCGCTTCTGCTGGTCATAGCTGAGGAAGTAGAAGAGCTTGTCCCGTTTAATCGCACCTCCTACAGAAGGACCGAACTGCTGTCGCCGGTCCTTAGGTTTCTCCGACAGTCCGAGCGCGAGCAGTTGCGGACCTCCTACAGGGTTGGCGGCGTTGACCGAGTCGTCGCGTATCATGTAAAAGAATCCGCCATGCAGGGTGTTCGTCCCGGATTTCGTGACGGCGTTCACGACGCCGCCGGCCGAGCGGCCATATTGCGCCGAGAATGCGCTAGTCCCAACCTGAAATTCCTGAACGGCTTCCGTACTAATTGCGTACGAGAGGCGGGTTCTGCCCTTGGCTTCTGAAAAGAACGCCTGGTTATTGTCGGCGCCATCGATCATGTTGTTGTTGTATAAGCCCGACATCCCACGGAAACTGATCAGGCCATAACCGCCGTCGTTGGTTGCCCCAGGGGTGGTTAAAGTGAAGCTATCCCATCGTCGGCCGTTCATTGGGAGGTTCATCACATCCTGGAGGTTGACCACCGTGCTGACATCGGTCTTATCCGTCTCCACTACCGACGCATTCGCATCGACCGTGACGGTGGCCGACGTGGTCGGCAGTTGCATCGTTAGATCAGCCACGGCGCGTTGGCCCACAGCGAGGGTGATGCCTTTCCGCAGCAAGGTGGCAAACCCCTGCTTGGTGGCGGTAATCTCATATTCGCCCGGCTGCAATGCCACGATTTCATAACGGCCGACCTCATTCGAGTACACTGTGCGCAAGGCATTTGTACCGATACTTCGAATGCTCAACTCGACCCCAGGCATCACGCCGCCCGAAGCATCCGACACCAATCCCGAAATACTCGCGGCTCCCGATGACGCCTGAGAAAAAGCCGGCAGAGCGAAGCACATAGCAAGCGCTGCCGCCAAGACTGCATTGCGAGACATTGACCTGGACAACGATCGCTTCGAGTGAAGATGGTACGATCGCATCGTCATTGGACACCTCCTGACCCCTGGCGAAGCCGGACAGTACCAGCCCGCCGGTTCGCTCATTTAACGACACACTTCTGTCATGCGATTGCGGCGGTTGGCGAAAGCCGCCCGCACGCCTCACGCTCGTTCGGATGGAAAACCGTCAGGCACGGTCTTTAGATCGCAGTTCGCGCTCCGCTTCGAACCAATCCTCTTCCGGAGACCCTTGCGGACATCCGCGCTCTACCCATCGCTGATATGCCCGATCCGCGACCTCTTGCCCGTCGGGAATTGCTACAGAGGTCGGCTCCATTGTTTCCACTGCCGTCACGCCAGTGCGCTCCGGCCCATCGTTGGAGGCAGGTTTCCTTTTCAAGATGACATCTCCTTCCTTGAGGCCGACAGCCAGTTTGCGATCGGCCCGTCTCTTTTTGGAGATCAACGATGCAATCAGAATTCCTATCCGGGCGATATGGCATCCCTTGCGCGACACTGCGCTGCGGAGAACCTGTAGGTGAAAAAGGATGATCCTAAAGGAAGGCGAACGGCCAGTTCTTATTCCGAGCTCCCTCCGGGTTTAGGGTTGAGTGGAGTGACTGCGGACGAAAAGGGATCTGGCTGTCCCAAATGGTCCAGGGTTAGCAGAATGCCGAGTCGACCGTGATTTGGGGCAACTGAGAGGTGGATAGGGCGGTAGGTGGGACAACGCAGAACAACTATCGCCAGAGGCGATCCAGCGTGAACTGCGTCACGATAACATGACGCGGCTCGCCTATATTGGCGCGCCGGGCGTCGTACAAGTAGCCGAATTCCAAGGTGACCGATTCGGCGCAACGCCATCGAAGTCCAGCCCCATGACGGCTGCTAAGATAACCATTCGCGTCGAAGAACCACTCGGTGCTCAGGTACGGGCCGAGACGTCCATCCGTCCGCAATCGAAACCGCTGGCGGTACCGATTGAACGCCGGGCTGTCTGGAACGAAGAATCGCTCCACTAGCCCACGAGTGTCGATGGCTACGCCATGCCCACCATAAACTGGCACTTCGAGGCCACCGAAAATACGATGCTTGTTCTGCCACTCGTCGGAGCTATCCTCCTCCTTTCCGTAGTAGTACCCGCCAACGAGGCTGCCGATACTTGGGAATGGAAGTTTGCTTATGACGCCGACGCGGCCCTGTTGCGGCGTGCCGAAGCTGTTACCGGTCCGTAGGCGTCCGTGCAAGATCACTTCAGCTCTGGAGGTCTTCACGACCGATACGTCAACCGTGTGCCATGACCAGACCTCGCCTGCTACGGCCGGCATAGAGGCGGCAAATAGCACCGTGAGGGTCCGCGATATGCAGCCGTTCGCTCCGGACACGGTTCTTGCTCTTCCCAGACACGTCACTTCAAACCTCGCACGTTAAGGGTCTCGCCACGCAGATCAAATTGAGATCTCAGTCAAAGAAGTCCAAGAGGGACTTTCGGCGCCGTCCTTCGTGTTCGTGGGAACGCTCGCGCGGGTGATGTTCCCTCTCGCTCTCGGGAGGTCGAGATTCGGAAGTATAGGTGCCAGCGCGATCGATAATTTTGTCGAGACCGCCACGATCGATCCACACTCCCCTGCACGTGGGACAGTAGTTGATCTCGACACCCTGGCGGTCGGCCATCATCAATTGAACGTTGCATGCTGGGCAGTTCATGCAGTTCAGCACTGCAATTGGGTCGCCGCGCGGCGGCTCTCGTGAATTGGAACGCCGGACGCTAAACTAGAGGAGTAACGGGAGGCAAATGTCTGAAAGCCGTAAAAGACGCTTGGACTTGACACACCTCGGCTTGTTGGGCATGGCTGGAGGCGCGCTCTTGATCAGCGGCCTCCACCACGTCACCGATCCGACACACGTTTATTGGCACAACCTTTTCCAGGTTCTCTACTATGTTCCTACCGTTTTCTCAGCGCTCTTGTTCGGCTGGCGAGCAGGGTTGGGCGTTGGCGCCATAGCCGGAATCTCGCATATTCCATACATCCTCCAGGCTTCACGCGATGCCACGGATTACGTGATCGAACAGAGCGTCGAGATGCTCCTGCTGTCCATGGTCGGAGCTCTTACGGGCGTGCTCTCTGATCGGGAGCGCCGGCAGCGCCGGGAGCTTGAGCGTACGACGCTCAAACTGAGCGAGGTATGCAGCGAACTGCAACAGAACTTCGAGCAAATGAAACGTGCCGAGCGCCTGTTCGCAGTCGGCCAGCTTGCAGCCGGACTCGCACATGAACTTCGAAACCCGCTGTGGAGCGTCAACGGGGCCGTCGGGATTCTGCAGCGCAATGCGCACCTGGAGCCGCAGCAT
This sequence comes from Candidatus Omnitrophota bacterium, assembly GCA_023473405.1. Taxonomy (GTDB): domain Bacteria; phylum Verrucomicrobiota; class Verrucomicrobiia; order Limisphaerales; family UBA1319; genus JAMCZD01. The sequence continues at coordinate 131 of JAMCZD010000451.1, read as the reverse complement.
CAGAAGTGCCTGGAGATCATTCATAAGGAGTCTCAGCGGCTCAACCGGCTGTTGACCGATTTCCTTGATTTTGCCCGACCAAGGCCGCCGAAATACCAGAGCATTAACGTGGATAATAGATCGGAAGAGCG
>JAMCZD010000529.1 GCA_023473405.1 Candidatus Omnitrophota bacterium | reverse complement strand
GAAATAGTTATTGACAAACCGCAATTCAGGACCCAAATGGAGCACCGCCGTGTCTTCCCGCACAAAACCCGATTCGATCCGGTCCATCGGCACACCGCCGACGGCCAGGACGGCTTCTACTCGGCACAGATCAGCATGGCTCGAAGGCTGGGCAAGAGTCGCCTCTACGCGTTGGGAGGCGCCTGGTTCGAGATTTACGTCTCGAACGGCATTCTGGGATTGGCCGGATGCAGGAATGCCGTTGAGCAGGAAGCGGACTTGCCCGCGGAACGGCAGGCGGCCGCGATCGTCGATGATTGCCGAGACCACCACAGGTTCGTTTTCACGATAGAGACGGTAGTTGGTGGTGAGGTTACGGAGAAAGACCTTCCGGACCATGAACTGGGCCACTTGTTCGAGCACCGGAGCCATTGGCGATTGGGGGTCGGCAAACAGGTCCAGGTTGTCGATGCCGAAACAGGCCCAAGCCGAACCGTTATAGAATCCGTGATAATTCAGGACCAGGGCGGCCGCGGCGCCCCGCGGACGGCCATAGCGATCGCGGGTATCGAGGAGTGGAATCCAGCGGGCGGCATCATTTCCGATCACGCCCGAAGCGGCCCAGCCCTCGAAGTTGCCGCGCTGGATGACTTGAGCGGAGAGCACGCATTGGCCCGAGGCGGTTTGCAGGGTGCGGGCGCGTTTTAATGGGAAGGAGGGATCGAACACACCGATCTGGGACGGTTCCACAACCAAGGCATCGTCAGGTCTGCCGGTGGCCGTGTTCATGGGTTGACTCCGCATCCCGGTCACGTCGCCCAAGCGGACATCATCAAACCAGGCGGTGCCCTGGGCCTGATAGAGTCCCAGCGGGATGCGCAGCCGTCGGACGCTTGGCGGGGGACTGAACGAATAGGTGAACATTTGCCAACCGGCGGTCTGGCGCGCGGTGGCGAAATCGCGAAATTCGACCAGGTGATTGTTGGCGTCGTACTCGTAAACGGCTGCATAGGCCATGCCCGGGCCCGTAACGTCCTCCGTCCGCATCCGGACCCGGATTTGGTAAGTCCTGCCAGGTTGAGCCGGTAGTTCGGCCCAGAAGGCGTCGCCCGGATAGCCTGCATCGGCCGGTATGGAGACTCGAGCGCAGAACCGGCCCTCTCGGCTCTGGTCCGACACAACGCAGCAACGTTCGCCGGCTCGATGCCATTGGCCGTCGGGAGATGAACCGCCGATGGGCACTGATTGACTCCGCTCGAATCCTCCATCGGGTAGCAAGCAGGCCTCTGGCCGCATCGCTCGCTCGATTTGTTTGCGAACCTCTTCGGATTCGCCCGCCCATTTCCCGTCCACTTTCAGCCAGAGATGATCAAGCGCGTAACCGCCCATCGATATGAAGCCGCCGCCCCGGCGCAGGAAATCAATGAAGGACTCCCGCGCTCTGGCGGGGAAGCTCTGGCCGGTTGGCAGGATGGCGAGGTCAAATCGCGAGGTGTTGAACCGGGTCGAGTCGGCCAATTGAACCGCGGAGAGTAACTCGGTCGCCAAGCCGGCGTGACGGAGAATAGCCGCAATGACGGCGGGCGAGGATGCCATGCCGTCGATTGGCATACCGGGTTCGTCGAGGATTGCGGCTGTGCCGAGGGCTGTTTGGGGTATTGCGGCGCTTTCGTTGGTCTTGCTGAGAGCGGTTTGGATTTGCGCAAGAAGCGGTCGTTCCCATGCGGCCAACGAGATTAACAACGCCCAAAAAAGAATACTATTTGTGAGTTGCATCCTGCGGTTTGAGTTTTCCTTTGACCAGCCAGAGCAGGGCGGCGGCGGCAAGCGCGACGCAAGCCCAGCCGAAGCAATCGCCATAACGATTGTAAAAGGTGGGCTGGCGGAGCTGGCCGAGAGGCAGGAGGGGGACCTTGGCGGTTTTGAATCCGGCCTGATAAATGTTTGAGCGGTTATCGAAATTGACGTCGTGGAGGCGTCCGAGGGGATCGATCCAACACGTCAGTCCGTTATTGGCGCACCGAACCAATGGCAAACCATTCTCGACGGCGCGGAACAGGGCATTGAAGGCGTGCTGCCATTGGGCGGCGCTTTGGCCGAACCATCCGTCATTCGTCAGGTTCACCAGGAAATCGGTATTGGGCTGCACGTATTCACGGACGGATTGGGGAAAGACATCCTCGAAGCAGATCAGGACGGAGGTATTGGCCTTGAGTTCGGGCATATGGAACGGCACCGGATGCGTCCCCGGGGTGAAGCCACCTTCGATGGGGGTTAGCCATTTCAGGAAGGGCAGCCAGCGGGACAAGGGGACATATTCGCCAAAAATCACCAATCGTTGTTTGTGATAGATGGCTCGGATTTGGCCATCGGGGCTGAAAAGGAAGCTGCTGTTGGACAGGTCGTAATCGTTGGAGCGTCCGTTTGGCGAGCGCGGTTGGGCATCGTCGGCCTGCAGGATCAGCCAGACCTTGGCGGTCTCGACGAGGTTGGTGATAGCCGGATAGGTCAATTCGGGGTCGTAACGGAGGATATTGGGAACGGCGGCTTCGGGCCATATGAGCAAATCGGTTTTGGCATGTGCCAGTGCCTGGCGGGAAAGGTCAATCAGGCTGCGGAACCGGTTGGTGCTCTCCTTGGGGTTCCAGATCAGGGTCTGGGGTATGCTGGGTTGGACCATGGTGACGTTCAGGGTCCGCGTCGGAACTGGCGCATGTTCGAGCCGGTCAAAACCAAAAAGGAGCACGCCCATCAAGGCCAGGAGGGGCAATATCAGCTCGCCCAACCAGCCCCAGCGTTCCGTCGGCCGCCGCCACAGCATCCAAAACGCGCTTGCCAGCGAAAGAGAAAACCAGACCATCAAAAATGAAATCCCGTATATGCCCGTCACGGAGCAAATCTGGATCAGGGGCAGGACCCGGTATTGGGAAACACCGAGCAAGTTCCAGGGAAAACCGGTCAAGAACCGGGCGCGGATCATTTCGAGGGCGGTCCATAATGCGGCGGCGGTCAGTGCCCAGACCAGCCTTTGGAGCCAGGTCGTTGATGAGATAAGGTCTTTTCCATGCATGTCAGAGTACGCCGCGGCCGCCAACCCGGTTGAGACAGGAAATAATTTCCAACAAAGCCAAACCCAAACCGCCGGATATAAGGCAAGATAGGCGCTCAGGGAAAGCCACGCAGCCACGGCTCCGACGGGGAAAGGGATCAGCAGCAGCCAATAGAGCGTGGCCAGGAAAAAGGCAAGGCCGGCCACGTAGCCCAAACGAAAGGCCTGGCTGCCCGGCTGGCCAATCGCGGTCATCAGGATGAAACCAGGCGCAATCCAGGCCAAGCTGGCAACGTTTCCATTCGGAAATCCGGCGGCCAGCATCAGTCCACCTATCGAGGCCCAGAAGAAACGGCTGCGCAATGCAGCCGCGAGCGATCGTTTTTTCACTTCTGGCAGCTTGCCTCAATTGCCGGTAAAGGCAAGCGCGGGCATGGATTAATTTCCTTTGCTTGTTGGGAGCACCTGATTACAACCGGAACGGACACTGCGACCGTGTTGCATCGGTTGATCTGAAACAAATGATATGAAAACCATCCGGATTGGGACAAGTGAATTAGTGAGCACACGGCTGGCATACGGCTGTTGGCGGCTGACCGAGACGAGCCGGGCACCGATGGCCACCGGCGAAGGAGACGAATGCGGACGCCGCGCGGTGATTGCCGCTTACGAGGCCGGTTACACGCTGTTTGACCATGCGGATATTTATGGCGGCGGAAAGTGCGAGTCGCTGTTCGGCGAGGTGCTCGGAAGTGTCCCGGGCATGCGCGACCGGATACTGGTTGCCACCAAATGCGGCATTCGATTGGAAGGCGAACCGGGGCCGGGCTCGCCCCATCGTTATGATTTTTCGGCCAGCCACATCATCGCGTCGTGCGAGCGGTCTTTGAAACGGCTCGGCATCGAAACGATCGATCTCTACCAACTGCATCGCCCCGATTACCTGGCGGACCCGGAGGAAGTGGCCACGGCGTTCAGCCGTTTGCGGCAGGCCGGCAAGGTCCGCGAATTTGGGCTTAGCAATTTCCGGCCATCGCTGGTGGCGGCATTGCAGAAAGCGTGCCCGATGCCCTTGATCGTGCACCAGGTCGAGATCAGCCTGGCGCGATTGGATTGTTTTACCGATGGCACGCTCGATCAGTGTCTGACGGAAAAGATGACGCCGCTGGCCTGGAGTCCATTGGCAGGGGGATCGCTGGGAAGCAGGGCTGATAACGGGGAGAATGCGCGTCCCACCCTGAATGCCGTGCTCGAGGTATTGGGGTCAATTGCCCGCGACCGCGGGATGCCCGCAAGCGCAATTGCCTTGGCCTGGCTGCTCAAGCATCCCGGCGGCATCATACCCATCGTTGGTTCCACGAATCCGGACCGCATCCGTGCGGCGGCAAAGGCGGATGACGTGGACCTCACCCGCGACGAATGGTACCGATTGTTGCTGGCCGCGCGCGGCGAGGACCTGCCTTAGAGCCCGTTTTAAAACATCCACTTAGTCCCTACGTGTAGAAATCTTAGTAAAACGTTTCTCAGAATATTTGCTTCTACAGCCAGCAGATCAATGAGTTCATCAACGACCTTTTCGACCTCAAAGTCAGCACGTTCAAATTGGGAATCGGGTGAATGATTTTGGTTTGGGCGGCGGCGGCTTGGAGTGCCTTGGGATCGCCGACCGAGATAAACCGGGGATTGGGCGCATGAATA
>JAMCZD010000457.1:4265-4727 GCA_023473405.1 Candidatus Omnitrophota bacterium | reverse complement strand
CCGCTGGAGTAGAGTAATGGCATTGACCTCGTCTCCGTGAATTCCGGCGCTGAGAAACAGAGTTTTCCCGCTTTGCCGGCCGGCGGCGATCCACACCTGAACGGTCACTCGTTGCGATCCGGGTCCCAAGATCACGCTCGCACGGACCAGTCTGCCGGGTTTGAAGGTGAAGCGTCCGATCTTCATATCCCGGGGCAAAGAATTCCTCCGCCGCGACGACTTGTATCGCCTTTGCCAAGCGGGATTCGGATTGCACCCCGACGAATCGCCGTCGGAGTTGCCCGTTCCGGAATAGCAAGAGCGTTGGAATGCTTTCCACGTGCAAGTGCACGGCCAAATCCCGCATTTCATCAACATCCACCTCCGCAAGGGTGGCTCGAAAACCAATCTGGGTCGCCAGGTTTTCGAGGATCGCTAACTGCATTTGACACGGCCCGCACCAGGGCTCGTCGAAATCGATGA
>JAMCZD010000457.1:0-4255 GCA_023473405.1 Candidatus Omnitrophota bacterium | reverse complement strand
TCACTTGCTTTAGTTCCCGGAAGCATAATAGCATTGGTTGTGCCACACCTCATCGCCCCTCCCTATGGTATAACAGCCTTCGCACCCGTGGTTACCCGTTATTGGCGTGATAGTCACCACGTTCGTTAGCCGTGGTATTCCACCCCAACGGCGATCTCGTGGTATGGCGTGTGGCCAGGTCTTACGGGATTAGTCATAGGACGGTTACCATCCCTCCGAACCCTTAGTTCATCGCAAGTCCTTTATGCATTGTTATGAACAATTTGGAAAGGCATGGAGCGTGCCAGCAGCCATGGGTGATCGTAAAAGTCCGCAAATGCTGCGTCCTTCAGTATTGTGCGCGAGGAAAGCCCGCGGGTGGCCACCCGAAATCCCGGCAAAACGCCATGTCGAACGAATGCGAGCGTGGCAGAACGCTACGGTCTCGTTCCCTGGAAGCTTGCCTGCGCAGCCGGGCCGCAGGGTATAACGATGTTCAATCCTGCCTCGGCGCCACGTAGTCTGCCAGCAGCCCATGCACTGCACTTTCATCCGGGTCAATTCGAATTTGAATTCGTTACCGATCCGCTCCGGGCATTGAACGAAGCAGTTCGAGTGGCCCGAAAAGGGCTGCTCTTGGGTGTGCTGAACCGATGCAGCTTGCTCGCGCTGAGGCGCAGAGTATCCGCCAGAGCTCTGTGGGATGCGGCACGGTTCTTTTCACCGGGCGAATTGGTGCGTCTGGTCCGCCATGGCGCTGGCGAAAGGCTTTCTCATGTCCGCTGACGCACAACACTCTGGCCTGTTCCTGGTTTGGGAAGCCTTTGGCTGCCCTGGGGTGGCTTCATTGGTATGCTGGCGCAACTGAGGATTGAATCATGATGCAAGTCTCCGCACAGGTGAGTCTGTAGAGGGGAAGTCGTTAGTGGTGACCTTGTCGAACGCCTGCCCTGTGCCGGCCAGAAACCGTGTTTCACACTGACCGCAATCAACAGAGTTACATGCACTTCGTCATAGGGACGCTCCGACTGCTGGCAAGAGGCGTTGCAGGCCGCGTTGCAGCAACGTTGCACGCAACATGCTGGCTTTGACTTCGTCACAGATTCCGAGGATTCCCCAACAATCTCACAGGACACTCTGCACGGCACGATCTTGCCTCGCGCGCCAGTGGCATGGTGTGTGCTAAAGAGCCAACCGTTTGGCGCCCGCTTTGCGAAGTTCGAGCGGGAGCCGGAGTCTGTTGGCGTGAAACCAGTGAATTAAAATCCCATGCCAATATTCGAATACCAATGCAGCCACTGCGGCCATCGATTTGAACACTTGGCCAAGTCGTCCAAGGATGTTCCGCGACAGTGTCCCAACTGCGGCGCGCCGGAACTGGTGAAACAGGTGTCAATTTTCTGTGCCACCGTGCCAATGTCTGCTTCCGGTTCCAGTTGCCCAAGCGGAACCTGTTTAACTGGCGCCTGTCCCGCACCAACCTTCGGGAAAAACTAGCCAAAGATATTTGAAATATTGATCTGTTCCTCCATGTGGCGCACGCCAGCCTGCAAAGCAAACCGCGCTCTCCCCTTGCATTGGCCCAGCTCGCTGCCAGACAAGCTCTCTTAAGTGGCACCCCGGCATCCCCCCCCGATTCATCCCCATGTATCGCTTAGGAAAAACAGGAAACAAGGAAAGGTAAAATGCATTTCCTGCCTTCCTGCTTTCCTTAGAGATATAGATAACGGGTCTTTCCGGGGGGCCGGAGCATCGATTATTAGCCGAACCTGTTTCCACACTTAAGAATCCAAACTGCCGATTTCACCGATAGCACGGTGGAGCCGGGAGTCACAAAAATACGCCCGAGGGCACCAATGATGAGTTTTTCGCTTTGGCCGGTGGCCTGCAGAAGCACCCCCAGAAGCGCTGTTTTTCTGCTCCCCATCCCCGGTTTATCTCGGTCGGCGATCCCCAGGCCCTCCAAACCGCCGCCGACCAAGCCAAAACCATTCACTCGATTCCCACTTTGAACGTGATTACTTTAAGGTCGAAAATGCTGTTGACGAACTCATTGCTCCACTGGCTGCATAAGCAAAATATTCTGAGCGACGTTTTACCAAGATTTTTCTACGTAGGGACTATACATCGGCTGCGGCATCTGCGTCACCAAATGCTCGATCGAAGGCGCTCCAGGCGTCCGGATGGTGCGAGCGGAGGCGGTGCCCGCCGCAGTGCGGAAGGAATACGAAGCGCTCCAAACGTCGACCCCGGCCGGTCACCCCGCCAGCGGCAGCGTACCGGGCTACTAACGGGGTCAAAGCCAGTTTCGGACAAGTCAGCAAGGATTTGTCCGACATGCTTTGGCGTTTTTCAAATCGATGCCCACAATTCTCACACCTGTAGTCGTAGGTCGGCATTTCGTAGCTCCTTTCTTAATACAGCGAAGATTTGCCGGTAGGCAACGCGGGACCTTCGCCTGAAGGCAGGTTTTAAAGAATGGCATGCACGATCTCCGCGAAGGCCCGCGCAGTGGGACTGCCAGCAAACCTCTGGACGAACGGCGTGCCCGCTGTCATCCAGCGATTCGAAGTTGGCTTGGCCCTTGGCAACGATCATGTCGGCACGCGCAAACCGCTGCCTGAAATCCGAGTCGCAGGTCCCGAGCACAATTCCCGCGCTGTCATCGCCGGTGTTTATAACCGTCACCCAGTCGTCAAGCCCGGCCGCCACCGCGTCCGCCATCAAGGCATCGTTGATAGCCGGCCCGCCCTTCACAGCCACGGTGATTTTCTCGCGAGGCAGCAACTCGAGGAGTAAACGGTCAAGGACCAATTCGCCGGCGTTGTCCGCCAAAAACAGAATCTCGGCCGCGCGTTCCGCCGCTGTAAAGAATTCATCCACATCGCCCGTTAACGGCCCGGCAACAGAGTCTTCCAATGCGGCGGGAATTTGCTCAACGGTCAGGTCTCCCTTGATGCCGAAATCAATTACATTGGCGGCGATGGCGAGTTTCACTGCGAATAGCCGCGGATTTTCCGCCGTTCGCAAACGCTCGCGCCAGGCGGGCAACAAGGCCAACGCGAGCCGGTTGGATTCCGCTTTGATCGCCAGATAAGCGTCCTCTTGCCCCGTCAACCCGCGAACGAACCGGTAAATCTCCTGGCCAAAGCGAGCCGGCGTCCGGCCAAGGTCCGCTTCGCTGGCGCGACGCAGCACCTCGCGCAAAACCCGCTCGTGAACCTTCGGGTCAGTAGTCGCCAGTCGCGCAAATTTCAGCGCTTGCGACACGAAACATGGGGTGCAATCCAACGCGCTTCTCATTATCGACTCAGCAGGGCATCGTGCCGCTATGATCTATTTAGCAGGTCCGAAGGATTGCAGGGCGAGGTAATTGGGGCCAAAACGCTTGATGTTTTCGAGTTGCTTGTCGAATCCGTCGTAATGGGATTCCTCGTCGTTGACGAGCGACTCAAAGAGTTGTTTGGAAGCGGCGTCGGCATTCTGGCTGCACTCGAGGGCGAATTGGTTATAAACACCAACTGCCCCATGTTCCATCTCGGCGGCCTTGGCCAGAATGGCCTGCGGTTCCTTGATTTGTTGAATGGAACCTGCCACGGTCATATCCACGTCGCCTTTGAGGAACAGGATACGTTCCGCCAGTTTCTCTACATGTCCCATTTCCGCAATGGCCACGCGTTTCAACAGGTCGGCCAGGGGCGCAAACCCTTGGTCGTCCAGGTGGAAATGCCAGTACATGTATTGATGAACCGCCTGTAATTCGTCGGCGACCGCCTTGTTGAGTAGTTCGACGCTTTTCTTGGTATCCATAAGATAGATTTATGCAGACCGTTGCACTTCTGTCAATCTCCAGGCTTGAGCGAACAGTAATTCTCATTTTGGCATGCCTCGAGCTTTGTCCTTCACCTTGACAACTGCTGTCGAGTGGGCCGATTCGATTCGTTGATTGTCGCCTCCTGACTCACCGTGATTGGAGCTGACCGGCCTTCCAGCGGTTAATGGCGTCGCTGGCGGTCCCACCGGAGACGGAATAGATTTTAACACCCGCCGCTTGCAGCACCGCCAGTGCGTTAGGCCCGACGTGGCCCGTGATTACGGCTTCAGCTCCCAGGTCAACGACTCTCTGGGCCGTTTGAGTTCCGGCTCCCTGGATGGTCTGAATCCCTTCGCGGTTATCATAGACTTCGACTTTGCCCGAATCCGAATCGACCAGCAAAAGGTGCTGAGCCCGTCCGAACCGGGGGTCCACCGGCGACAAAAAGGAGTATTTATGAAA
>JAMCZD010000046.1:891-4748 GCA_023473405.1 Candidatus Omnitrophota bacterium | reverse complement strand
CGAGCGGGATCGCGGCGGCCGAAACACTCCGCGCCTTGCACTCGCACGGCGAGCGGGGGTTGCGGGCGGCCAAGGCCTTGGGCATAGCGGGGGCGCTGGCCGCCCTGAACAACTTTTGGACGGATGGACTCCGCTTGATCAGCCCCAAGCTTGAACCTTACTCGCTGGGAAATTGGGTCACCAAGCTGAATGAAGCGATCTTTCACAAAGTTTGGATGGACCGGACAGTGATGTTCCTCTGGGACCCGATTTTCATTGCCGCCGGGGTGATCACCGGGTTGCGCGTAGGCGCCAGCATGATGCTGGGGGGGACGCTTTGTTGGGCTGTGTTCGTCCCGTACCTGCAACATCGAGGCATAGTAACCGGTTCCGGCTATCGCGAACTGGTGCAATGGACTCTATGGGGCGGGACTTCCTGCATGGTCGCCTCCGGGCTGGTTTCCTTTATCATGGAATGGCGCAGCGCCTTGCGCGCCTTCGCCAGCCTCGGAACGATGTTCTCCCGCCGGCACCGAAACCGAACTGACGAGCTTGATGCCATCGAAACCCCCGGTTCGTGGTTTGCCATCGGCCAGCTTTTTTCGCTGGTCGGATTGGCTTATCTCGGGAAGGTCTCTTTTGACATGCCTTACTGGGAGAGCGCGCTCGCGGTCCTGCTATCGTTTGGCTTGGCGCTAGTGGCTTGCCGGGTCACCGGCGAGACCGATACCACGCCCATCGGCGCGATGGGCAAGGTCATGCAACTGACCTTCGGCGGCCTTAGCCCCGGCAATATCAACATCAACCTAATGAGCGCCAACATCGCCTCGGGGGCGGCTGCGTCCTCCGCCGATTTGCTGACCGATCTGAAGAGCGGTTATCTCCTCGGCGCCAATCCGCGCAAGCAGTTCCTCGCCCAGTTCTCCGGCATTTTCATCGGAACCATTGTCACCGTGCTCGCTTTCCGCATCATGGTGCCCAACGCCTCGGTGCTGGGCAGCGACGAATTTCCGGCGCCGGCGGCCCAGGCCTGGAAGGCGGTGGCTATTGCCCTGAGCAAAGGGCTCGAATCACTCGGCCCGGTCAAGACCTGGTCCATTGTCATCGGAGGAATGGTGGGCCTCGCGTTGCCGCTCCTGGCCCGGTTCTTTCCGCGGCGCCAGCAATATATCCCCTCTGCCGCCGGTCTCGGATTGGCCTGGACGTTCCATTGGTATTACAGCCTGCTGTTCTTCCTCGGGGCGGTGTTTGGCTACGTCTTCGAGCGCAAAGCCCCGGCGAAATCCAAGGAATACACCTTTCCCGTTGCCTCAGGCATCATCGCCGGCGGCTCGCTCATGGGGGTCATCCTGATCTTCTGGGAACACGGTCTCGCACTGATCAAGATAGGCATCAGGTTTCTGCATTCAGCCTTTTGATACCGCTTAAATGTCCGACATGAAAAAAACCCCGCCTTCAATGGCTTGGGTATTCCTCGACGAGCGCCAGGATAGTATTAATGGCGGCGCCATGATCGTTTCCTCCGGAAGTTGGGGCGACATGCCCGCCAGCTACCACAACGGCGCGTGTGGCTTTTCCTTTGCCCACGGCCATTCCGAGATTCACAAGTGGCTGGACCCGCGGACAAAGGCCCCGGTCCGATATGTTGATTGGATGACAGTGGGCGTTTTTACACCGACCGATCAGCGAGATATTAGATGGATCAGCCAGCGCACCAGCGAGGCGCCTTGATCGATTCCTGGGGATAAACCCTGATCAGGCGTCCGCGTGCCGGTGCCTGCCCGAATGGAGGCGCCAATGCCGCGCTTGAAAACCGTGTGCACCATGCCGTTGGGATGGGGCTTCGCTTATCTTCCGGCTTGTAAAGGCCGCCTCCGCACCATCCTGACGTGGCTTGGCCAACGGCGCAATACCGCCCCGGTCCCGTGCCAGCGTGAAGATAGACAGCGTGGTCTTGAGCAGGAGTTTCGTGTCCATCCAGAACGATCGGTTCCGCACGTAGTGCAAGTCCATTCCGACCATGTCCGCAAGCGTCGTCTGGCCGCCACCGCACACCTGCCAAACACCCGTAAGCCCGGGCGGTGTGTCAAAACGTTCCCATTGCCAGGGCATGTACGCTTCCAACTCCTCAGGCGTGCAAGGCCTGGGACCGACCAGGCTCATCTCACCACGCAGGACATTGATCAGCTCCGGCAACTCAACCAGGCCGATGGCATCCAACAGCCATTCCCGGCGAAAGTGATAGCAAGTAAAAGGCCGCGCCCCGAAACCATAGCGCCGATCTCTCGCAAACACCGGACCCGAGGACATTATTTTCAGGCCCAACGCAACCAACCCGAACAAGAGAACCAATGCGGGTAACAGCAGGATAATTACACCTATATCAAACACCCTTTTCCACCTTGGCATTCTTATAAAGACTTGGTTCTTATCCCTTCCCCGATCGCTATTTGAACCGCTCTTTATCATGCGCCGAGGATAACCATCACCGGGCGACGCCGTCAATCGGGCGAACCCTGAATATTAACTAAGGGAATTGACTAGCGGGCATAGGGATACTCAATTTCCAGTGTGTTTCTCAGTCGCGGCAAACTTAATCTGATTGCAGCGAGTCTTGAGTTTCAAGGACTCCAAAAAGCTGCCGGTCGGGCGGAACGCCGCTCACGTCGTAAAACTGATTACCTTCGGGTGCGCCAACCGTTCGAAGTCACCGTAGGCTACCTTGATCACCTCTGTGTGCGTGCCGGCGTTGAAAGAGATTTCTTCCTCGGACGTCAGGCTCCGCGCCACATAAACCTCCATGCCATACAAGTTCCCAAACGGCGGCATGGCCCCGATCTCGCAATCCGGAAACCGGCTTTTGAATTCCTCTTCCGCGGCAAAACCTATTTCATCCGATTGTAATACCCTGCGCAAATCAACAAGCATTATCTTCTGATTAGCCGGCAAAACGGCCAGCGCCATCTTTCCCCCGATTTTGATCACCACCGTCTTTGCCAGGCTGTGGCCCGGGATATGCGTGGACTGGGCCACCTCCTGGGCGGTGTAAGCTGGGGAGTGTTGAATGCTGACATACTTGATATGCTGGCTATCCAGGAATTCCTTTAGTTTCTTAACTGGCATAAAGGCTCCATTGATATTGAACGCTGCAACACTGCCGCACCGACGCCCGTAAGCAATCGGTGCCGATCAACTAACATCTCATATTTAAAACCATTTCCCGAAAATGTAAAGAATCGCATCCATCCAACGACGCGGAGTTCAGGGGTGGCTTGGACAGGCTGAACAAGATGAGTCACCGCGACACGCCAAGGAACGGAATGCCCACTCCATAAATCCGGTTCATCCCGCCAGCGTCTGAAGGTGCGGCAACCTCCCTATCACGTTTCGTTTCAATGACTTGTGGCAGCCGAAGGAAAAACCGCCCGGGCGGAATGAATTTTTTTCATTTTTAGTTTGCATGAAATTCGGGATTGTGATACACAAGCATCGATTTCCATTAATGAATTGGCCGGGTTTATGACCTCGCGGGTTTCAAGAAATTTGGATGGAAGGAGGCATTTATGTCATCAGGGACGATTATACCTTTTTGGAGGAGTCTGGCCGCGCGCGCGACTTTGCTTTCCCTGCTCTGCCTGGCAGGCCTGCTCTGGATAACTTCCTCGGGCGAAGGCTCAAAAGCCGCCGGCATCAAAGATACGGCGCCACCGTTCAAGATAGATAAAATCAAGGGAGGATCACAAATCCAGGTGGAATTCGGCGGCATGGCCCCGATCTCGCAATCCGGAAACCGGCTTTTGAATTCCTCTTCCGCGGCAAAACCTATTTCATCCGATTGTAATACCCTGCGCAAATCAACAAGCATTATCTTCTGATTA
>JAMCZD010000046.1:0-881 GCA_023473405.1 Candidatus Omnitrophota bacterium | reverse complement strand
CGCCGGCATCAAAGATACGGCGCCACCGTTCAAGATAGATAAAATCAAGGGAGGATCACAAATCCAGGTGGAATTCGATGTCCAAGAGCCGGGAAACTATTACCCGGTTTACCGGGCACTGAATTCGTCGGGAACCGAGTGGATACCATTGCCCAATTTCGAGCAATTCTACCACGGGGGACACTATGTGAACTTTATTCAACTCCCCGAAGGCGTATCGAGCGCAATCATGGTGCGCATGGCCCGCGGCGACAGCGAGGTGCGCCCGACCATTTTCCCGCAAGGCCTGACGCAATGCCCGGTGGTCCCCACCACTTGCCCTCAAAAGGCCACCGAGTGCGTCCAGGTCCCGACCCAATGCCCCGCTGTACCCGTGGTAACCCGATGTCCCATGCAGCCGACCGAATGCGTGCTGTCAAGCACGGTTTGTCCAACCAAGCCCACGGTTTGTCCCACGCGCGCCACCGAATGCAGCCCGGCGAATGAGCCGACCATTTGCCCCCAACAACCAACCCAGTGCCCGCGCCAGCCAACCGAGTGCATGGCATCGGACACGATCTGTCCCAAAGAACCCACCCGTTGCCCCGCATCCAACACGGCGTGTCCGGCGAACATGGCACCGACGATATGTCCGGCCAATCAACCAACCTACTGTCCCACCGTTGCGACCCAATGCCCGGCGACCCAATCCACCCAATGTCCCGCGGTGGCCACCGAATGCCCGGCGGAACCGACGCAGTGTTTGACGGTGCCAACTACCTGCCCCACCTCTCCCACCCGCTGCCCCAACGATCCGACAAAATGCCCGAGCAACCCGACCGATTGCCCGGTGTTGTCCACAGTCTGTTCAAGCGGATCGTTGGGGCAGCGGGTGGGAGAGG
>JAMCZD010000063.1 GCA_023473405.1 Candidatus Omnitrophota bacterium | reverse complement strand
CTTGAGTTTTCGTGGAACGAAATCCAGAATGGCGCGCCAGTTTAATCCAATTGACCATGAGATCGGCAGTCCACAACCACGAACCGTCACCCCGGCGCCAAGTCGCGATGGCAATTGCGGCGCACCCGGACGACATCGAATTTATGATGGCCGGCACGCTGTTGCTACTCGCACAAGCCGGATACCAGACCCATTACATGACGATTGCCAACGGTTCTTGCGGCAGTCTCCAACATGATGTTGCGGCCACGCGGTCCATCCGGAGGAAGGAATCGGAGCGGGCGTCAAAAGTTTTGGGGGCGGAGTATCATCCCAGCCTGACGGATGACCTTGAGATACTGTATGAGCTGAAAACGCTCCGGCGCCTGGCGGCGGTGGTTCGCTCGGTCAACCCGAGCGTCCTATTGGTGCCGTCGCCGCAAGACTACATGGAAGACCATACCAACGCCTGCCGGCTGGCAGTCAGCGCCGCCTTTGCCCGGGGCATGCCCAACTTCAAAACGACACCTTCGCGGCGCGCCGTCGAGGGCGATGTGGTGCTGTATCATGCCATGCCGCACGGTTTGCGGGACCCGTTGCGCCGCCGGATTATTCCGGGTGCCTTCGTGAACACTGAGTCGGTTCTCGATACCAAGCTGCGGGCATTGGCGGCGCACGAGAGTCAGAAGACCTGGCTGGATGCAAGCCAGGGATTGGACTCGTATCTGCATGCCATGGAAGAAATGTCGATGGCCGTGGGGGAAATGTCCGGGAAATTCCGGCATGCCGAGGGTTGGCGGCGGCATCTGCATTTTGGTTTTGGAGAGGCGGAAGGCGATCCACTCCGCGATGCGTTGGGGAAGAATTACCTGGTCAACGACGAATACGAACGACGATTGGACAATGGTCCGACGGTAGCCGCATGAAAGCCGAACCGGCCATAGAATCAGCAGGGGCGCTTCGCGAGGCAGGCAGTTTGCGCGAGCTATCGGCGCTGCAATGGAAGTCGGGGATTGCGGCCTGGCTCGGGTGGTTGTTCGACGGTTTGGACATGCATTTATACACGCTGGTTGCGGCGCCGTTTGTGGTGCAACTGCTGCATGCGACCAGCAATGCAGACCCGCTGGTCAAGCGCTATAGCTCATGGATTCAAGGCGCCTTTCTCATCGGGTGGGCGCTCGGCGGCGGTTTCTTTGGGCGCATCGGCGATTTGCTTGGGCGGAGCCGGACCTTGGGATTGACGATCCTCACCTATGCCTTGTTTACCGGGCTCTCGTCTTGCGCCCATACCTGGTGGCATCTGCTCATCTTCCGCTTTCTGGCGGCGCTGGGCATCGGGGGGGAATGGGCGGTGGGATCGTCGTTGTTGTCGGAGACGTGGCCGAAGCGATGGCGGCCCTGGGTGGCGGCGGTGTTGCAGACGGGGGTTAACATCGGCGTTTTGTTTGCGTGCCTGACGGTATACCTGATGGCGGGGCGGAATCCGCGTTATGTATTCCTGGTGGGGATAATTCCGGCATTGATTGTCTTTTGGATTCGGCGCTCGGTGCCGGAGCCGGAGGAATGGCGCCAGGCCAAGTCCCGTGCGCGGGACCAGAGACCGGGTGTCGGCGAACTGTTTCGCGGCGCGGTCCTGGGCACCACCATAAAGACGATCCTGGTTTGCTCGCTGTCGCTCACCGCCTGGTGGGCGTTCATGTTCTGGAGCCAGCAACACATGCGGAACCTGCCGGAGCTGGCGGATTGGTCCGTCTCGAGGCGCGAGCAATTGGTGACCGCGGCCTTTTTTGTGGTGATCACGACCTCGATCGGGGGGAATTTCTTTGCGGGATTTCTGGCCTTGATTTTCGGGTACCGGCGTTCGATTGCCTTGATGTGCCTGGGATTCTTCGCGGCCATGTTTGGGGCCTACATTGTCCCTCGAGACCATACCTCGCTCATGTATTGGCTGCCGTGGGTTGGCTTCTTTTCGGGTGTGTTCGGCCTATTCACGATGTATCTGCCACCGCTGTTTCCCACCTTGCTGCGGACGACCGGCGCCGGTTTCTGTTATAATATCGGGCGCATCGCCGCCGCGTTTGGCACGGTCTTTTTTGGATTGTTTTCCGATGTCGGCGATTTTCGTATGGCGCTTACATATGCCAGCCTTCTATTCCCGGCGGCGGTGGTGGTGGCATTGACCTTGCCCGAATTGGATGCGCCTCCTCGAGGCGGGTAGATTCCTGGTTGCATTTTCCGGTCCGCCGGGTTTTATAGGCAACAGTAAATCCATGCCGCCGGTGCGGTGAACCCGGTAGAATAGGCGCCGTGGTAAGCCTGCCCCGGTGCGGCGGGAATGTTGACACTGCCGATAACGAGAATAAACAGACCAACCCGGAAGAGAATATGCCACGTAAACTCAGCTCCATCGCCCCTGATTGGTGGGATTACACCACGCTCGAACCCGATCTTATTCAGACCGTTGCGCGCCTGACTCCGGAAAAGATGCTCAAGTTGTCGCGGCCCGGTTTTCGCGTTGCCTTTTACGACACGCTCGAGGAGTTTTACCTTGCGGAGGCCCTGGAATACATTCACGCATGGAGAATGGCTACCCCGGATAATCCCGTTGGGATTTGCGGCCCCATCGGGCCAACCGAACAATTGCCGCTGGTGGCGCGGTTGGTCAACGAACTCGAACTGCCGCTCAAGTCCGCCCATTTCTGGGGCATGGACGAGTGGTGCATCGACGGACGGGAAGTGCCGGTCACACATCCCCTTTCCTTCGAACGGGCCGACCGCGAGTTGTGCTTTGACCGGATCAAAAAGGAACTTACGATGCCCCAGGAGAACCTGCACTTCCCCAAGGCCGACGTCTCAACGTATCGCCAAAGCTGGGACGGAGTTCATTGCGCAATCATGCAAGGCGGCCAGGGTGATGTGAAGCACTGGGCCTTCAATGATCCGATGAGGCGGAAAGGAAAACACAAAGATCAGCCGCCTTCTCCCGAAGAATACCGCAAGCTGGCCGCCCGCATCGTCGATTTGCACCCGCTGACCATCGCCCAAAACGCCCGCACGTCCGGCGGCGGCAATATCTCGCTCGTGCCTACCCAGGCCATCAGCGTCGGCCCCGCCGAGACCTGGAGGGCGGAGAAGGTCTCGATCTGGCATGCCGGCAACCATGACAATCCGTTTGGCCAGCGCCTGACGACGTTCATGATCTCGCAAAAGATCGCCGACAGCGCAGTGCCGATGTCTCTCCTGGCCGATCACCCGAATGTCCAATTCAATTTCTATCGGCCTGGGATTGGCACCTGCGACGTCGCCATGCACTAACGAGGCTTCTGAGGCATCGCCAGGGAAAACAGGAATCGAGGAATTGGAGGCTGCAGTTCCGGCCTTCCTGGTTTCCACAGGATTAATGATGACTCGAAATCATTCGGCGTTTCCTATAAGATAAATGGCGATGCAGGATGATTTGACAACCGCCCCGCCGCCTGCCGCGCGCCCGGCGTGGTGGGTCAGGATGTTGATCGGGCGAAGTCCGAGACGCACCCTGTTGCGGCTGTGTGTTTGGGTGGGACTCACGCTGGTGTTATTCAGGGTAATCTTCGTTCCGGTGCGGGTTGAGGGGATCAGCATGCTACCGACTTACCGGGATGGCAGCATCAACCTGGTCTATCGTTGGGCCTATAAATGGTCACCGCCCAAACGCGGGGACGTCGTGGCGGTCAAGTTGGCGGGCGCCGAGACCGCCAATGTCATGTTTCTGAAACGAATCATCGGTCTGCCGGGGGAACGCATTGCCATAAAGAGCGGAGTGGTGTTTATCAATGGCAAACCGCTTGCAGAACCCTACCTGCGTTTTCCCCGGGCACCATGGAACGTCCCGGAAAAACGGATCAAGCCGCGCCATTACTACGTGATTGGCGACAACCGGCAGATGCCGTCCGGACTTCATATTTTTGGCGAGACCAAGGATTTCAAGATCGTCGGCAAGGTGTTGTTTTGAAAAGAATCGCCACAGCAATTGTCCTGCTCGCGGCTCTCCTGCTGGCTTATGGGCTCTGGCAGAAATGGTTTTCCAGCGACGAATCCATCATCCGGCGCCAGCTCCGCCAACTCGCCGCCGATGCCTCGTTCCCGCCCGATGAAGGCCTCCTGGCCCGCCTGGGCCGCGCCAACCGGCTGATCGGCTTTTTCAGTCATGATGTCACCCTCCACTTGACCGGCGTGCCCATGGAGATCGCGGAAATCAATGGACGAGCCCAACTCCGGCAGGCCATCCTGTCCGCCCAGGCAGGGCTCCACCAAACGCGCGTCCGGTTTCCCGATATCCAGATTGATCTGAATCAAAACCACGAATCCGCCCTGGTCGATTTGACGGTTCTGGCAGACGTTGACGCTGAAAAAGATGCCGTGGTGCAGGAGTTGAATTTTGTGCTCCGGAAAGTCGACGGCAAATGGCTGATCAAAGATGTCGAGAGCATCGAAACGCTGCGGAAATGAGCCGGTCCTGATGTAATAAGGCGGTCTTATCACGTACTTCTGCGGGACGCCCGCGGGTGGCACGATGCGGGTTTTGGAACAAAAAAGGGATAGCATTGAACATTTAAAGGTTAGCGCCCCACTTATTGGAGGT
The DNA here is from genome assembly GCA_023473405.1 of Candidatus Omnitrophota bacterium. Taxonomy (GTDB): domain Bacteria; phylum Verrucomicrobiota; class Verrucomicrobiia; order Limisphaerales; family UBA1319; genus JAMCZD01. Next base: position 153 of record JAMCZD010000063.1, on the reverse strand, counting down.
CTATTAGTGTTTTATAGCATTATTTTGGCTAAAGCTATTTCATCGAACAGGGGCTAAAGACTTAAAACATTGTGCACGAGTTTTCCATTGTTAAGGATTTAATCGAGATGGTGGAGAAAGAAGCCGCCGCCGACGCAACCGCTTGACCGCCTC
>JAMCZD010000432.1:3029-4782 GCA_023473405.1 Candidatus Omnitrophota bacterium | reverse complement strand
AGGCGGGCTATGTAGCTTGCTTTCCCCGGAGTCCGCCGTTTAAATTGGGCGCATGCACTTTGGGAAGATCACGATTGTGGGAGTCGGTTTGCTGGGCGGGTCACTGGGACTGGCCATCAAGCAACGCGGTCTGGCGGGAAAGGTTACCGGCTACGTCCGCCGTTCGGAGAGCGCTGACGAGTGCATGCGGCAAGGTGTGGCGGATGAAGTGACGCTCGAGTTGCCGTGTGCGGTCGAGGGTTCCGACCTGGTAATCCTGTGCACGCCCATTGCGCAGATGCGTGATTTGACGGAGAGGATGCTGCCTTATTTGAAACCGGGCGTTTTGGTGACGGATGTGGGTAGCGTAAAGGGCAAGGTGGTGCTCGAACTGGAACCGCTGGTGGCCCGCGCCAGGGGCAGATTCATTGGGAGTCACCCGATGGCCGGGGCGGAGAAAATGGGAGTGAGAGCGGCAAGGGCGGATTTGTTTGAGCGGGCACTCTGCATCCTGACGCCGACGCCGGCCACACCGTTGGAAGCGACTCGAAACCTCGATGGTTTTTGGCGTGGGATCGGCGCGCGCTCGCTGATTCTATCACCGGAACTGCACGATGAGCTGGTGAGTCGATCGAGTCATTTGCCGCATATCATCGCGGCTGAGTTGGCGAACTACGTGCTGAGCCCGCTGCATCCCAAGGAGCAGTCATTGCTTTGCGCAAACGGTTTTCGCGACACGACGCGCATCGCTTCCGGCTCGCCGGAGATGTGGCGCGACATAGTTCTGGCGAACCGGAAGAACCTGTTGCGTGTTTTGGGCATTTTCATCGAGGACTTGCAGGAGTTCCGGGTGGCCCTCGAGCGGGAGGAACCCGGCGTTTTGACCGAGTTTTTCGAGCAAGCCAAGCAGCGGCGGGACGCGTGGTCGGCGCAGAGCAATTCACCGGAGTAGGAGAAAGCCTCGAAACGGGGCCAAATGTCCATTCCTGGTCTTATCGAGCTGGTTCCATTGAACGACCCCGTGCGGGCCGAAATCACCGTACCGGGATCAAAGAGCCTGACGAACCGCGCCTTGGTGTTGGCGGCCCTGGCGTCTGGAGAAACGGTTCTCGAGGGGGCGCTTTGGAGCGAGGACACCCAGGTGATGGTGGCCGGCCTGCGGGAGTTGGGGTTCAAGGTCGAGGTGGAAGCCGACCCGTCGGAGCGCTGCAATCGCCGGATAACAGTCCATGGTTTAATGCAGCGGAAAAATTCCTCGGGGCGGGACATCGGGCAATCCCGTTGTTCTTTTTGTTGGCAATGCGGGGACTGCGGCGCGGTTTTTGACGGCCTTGGTCTGCCTGGGGAAAGGCGTTTATCAACTTCATGGGACGCCGCGCATGCATCAACGGCCCCAAGGCGGGTTGTTCCATGCCTTGCGCGAGTTGGGCTATAAGCTCGATTCGCCCAACGACCAATTACCGGTCGTGGTCTATGGCGAGGGTCCGCAACCTGGCAGTTGCCGGGTCAGCATTGCGGCGAGCACGCAATTTGCGTCAGCGTTGTTATTATGCTCGAGGTCGGGCGGATGGAAGGTTCAAGTGGTGGATGAGAATGCCGAGGAATCGTCATATGTGTCCATGACGGCTCGATTGATCAGGGTCTTTCCCCGGGAGGGAGAGGTGTATCGGATCGAGCCGGATGCCTCGAGCGGCAGTTATTTCTGGGCAGCAGGCTGGTTGCTCGACGGGGAGAACACGGAACGAGACTCGGGCCTTTCCTGCGGCACGCTAAC
>JAMCZD010000432.1:0-3019 GCA_023473405.1 Candidatus Omnitrophota bacterium | reverse complement strand
TGCAGGAATGCGACCGGGTGACGGCTTTGCGCGTTGAACTGAGCAAGTGCGGGGCAAGGATTGTGGAACAAGGCGACAGCCTCGAGGTTTATCCGTCGCAATTAAATGGCGCAGAGATCGAAACATACAACGACCATCGCATGGCGATGTGTTTTGCCGTCGTTGGTCTTCGGGTTCCCGGTATCCGGATTCGGAACCCCGGCTGCGTGAGCAAGACATTTCCCGATTTTTTCGCGAAGCTCGCCGCCAAACCGCCGGCGGGCTTGGGGGCGACCATTCTCGATGCAATCACGCAACGGCCAATAGCCGAACACGAGCTGTTCGCGGGTTGAGCATGATATGAAAGGGAACAGCCGAACCGTGCCGTGGGTAGACCTGAATTGGGGATTTGGGATTTGGGAATTCGGGTATTAGCGTTAATTAGTGAGGATTAGTGGTTCGTATTTTTAAACCACTAATTGGCACTAATTTACGCTAATGAAAGTGAATCTGCGGGCAATCTTCATCTTTTTCGTCCGCTTTGTGGGCCGGAGGCCCGAGGAACTGGCAAGCCGGAGGTTTGCCCCACGCGAGGGAAAAAAACAGGTGCAATTGAGAGGCGCAGGTAGTAAAAGCGATCCGGCCTATCTACATCAGGCGACTGGTAATAGCAATGTATCGATGGTTTAGCATGTTGGGCGCGTGGTTTATCGCGCGGTTGGGGCGGCTGGGGAAAACCGGCGTATTCTTCGCGCATTCGCTTTTGTGCAGCGTCACACCGCCGATCAAATTTGAGCGGGTGGTGAGGCAAATCTGGTTTGTGGGATGGAAATCGATGCTGGTGATATGTTTGACGGCCGTATTCACCGGCATGGTGCTGGCATTGCAGGGGTATCCGACCCTAAGGCGAGTGGGGTCGGAGGCCTTTTTGGGTCCGCTGGTGGCGCTTTCGCTCATTCGCGAACTGGGTCCGGTGCTATCGGCGCTTATGGTAACGGGTCGAGCCGGGTCGTCGATTGCGGCGGAGATTGGGGTAATGCGGACCAATGAGCAGATTGACGCCCTCGAGCTGATGGGGCTGAATCCGTTGCGTTACCTGGTGGCGCCGAACCTGATAGCCTGTCTCGTTGCGTTGCCGGTATTGGCGTCTGTATTCAATGTGATCGCGATATTCGGCGGTTACCTGGTGGGAGTCAGGCTGCTGGGCATGCACGCCAGCACCTATTTTGGCGAGATGAGCAATTACGTCGAGATGTCCGATATAGTGGGTGGGATCTACAAATCAATGAGCTTTGGGGTTTTGATTGCGTGGGTATGCTGTTACAAGGGTTATTACTGCCGGTTTGGCGCCCAAGGGGTCAGCGCCGCCACGACGCAAGCGGTGGTGAACACGTCGGCACTGATCCTGGTATGGGATTATTTTATAACCTCGTTGGTGTTTTAGAGAAAGAGTCAAGGGGAATGAACGGACCATCGGCTTTCAGAAATGAGTTAGGAGAACAACAGTGATCAGCGTTGAAGACTTGTGGAAATCGTTCGGGCGCCAGGAGGTGCTGCGCGGCATTTCATTGGCGGTGGAACCGGGGGAGTTTATGGCGCTGGTGGGGATGAGCGGTTGCGGCAAGAGCGTCCTGTTGAAGCACCTGGTAGGCTTGATTGAGCCTGACCGGGGGCGGGTGGTGATGGCCCAGAAGGAGATCAGCTCCCTTTCCCGGCGCGAGCTCGATGAACTTCGGAGCCGGATCGGGTTTGTCTTTCAAGGTGGGGCGTTATTTGATTCGCTGACGGTTTTTGAGAACACGGCGTTTCCGTTGCGCGAAAAGACGCGTCTGCGTGAACCGGCGATCCGGAGCAAGGTGATGTCGGTGCTGGAGCAGGTGGGGCTCAAGAACACGGAGAACAAATACCCGGCCCAGCTCAGCGGCGGCATGGTCAAGCGCGTCGCCCTGGCTCGGACCCTGGTGCGCGCCCCGGAAATAGTCCTGTTTGACGAGCCGACGACGGGTTTGGACCCGATAGTGTCGAACGCAATGCTGCGACTGTTTGACGAGGTCCATCGGCGGCTCAAGTTGACGGGTATTTTGGTATCGCATGAAATCCCGGAGATTTTTAGTATTGTGCAAAAAGTTGCTATGCTGCATGAAGGGAAGATTGTCGCGGTGGAGACTCCGGAGCGGATTCAGAACTCCCGGAATCCAATCATCGCGCAATTCCTGAGCGGCAGTCCGGAGGGTCCCATCGAGTATCGCTGACGCGGGTGTGCAAGGATATTGGCTGGCGAGAGAGAGAAAGGGTGAAGCGGAACGGGGGCGCAGTTCAGAGTGAACATGAAAAAGACGTATCTGGAATTCGTTGTAGGCTTGTTCTTGGTGCTTGGCATACTCTGCCTTGCATATTTGAGCATCGAGGTTGCCCGGAAGGAATTCTTCGCCGTTGGCGGTTATGATGTCCAGGCGATGTTCAGCAATTGCGGCAGCCTGCGAAGCGGTTCGCCGGTCACCATTGCCGGCGTCGACATAGGCCGGGTGGAAAACATCAGGCTCGAGGACTACGAAGCCAAGGTCGTCCTGCGGGTTCAATCCGGGATCGTCTTGCAAAGAGACGTCATCGCTTCCATCAAAACCAAGGGACTGATTGGTGAAGTATATGTCGCGATCTCGCCCGGCGCATCGACGGAGACGATCAAGCCGGGCGGAACGATATTTAACACTGAACCGGCGATGGACCTGGAGAGTTTGATCTCCAAGTTTGTGCAGGGCACTTTAGCCAAGCCATCGTTGTGACGGGGCCATTGATCAGGCTCTCCTCCGGCGCCGGAATTGTCTCATGAGGAAAATATGAAGATACGACAAATTGCACTCGAGCCCATTCGCCGCATAAGGGGTTCGCTTGGCTTACCCGCGGTCTGGGGAGTAATACCCACCTTGCTGCTGTTGTTCGCGTTTGGTCTGCCGGTCCGCGCCGAAAAGCCCATTGACGAAATCAAGTCCGCCACAAATCGAATCCTGGCTATCCTCAAAAATCCCGATTTGCAAGGGAA
>JAMCZD010000138.1 GCA_023473405.1 Candidatus Omnitrophota bacterium | reverse complement strand
GGAGCTGTTAGCGGTGTGCGTGGGGCCTGACCTGGACAGCACGACCGTCCTGGCCTGCCTGAAAGAACTGAAAGACCAATGCCTCTACCTGCATTTCGATGGGGTTCGCTATTGCTTTAAGAAAGACCCGAACGTGACGCTCTTGGTCGAGCAGGAGGCTGACGCGGTTGGGCGTGATGAGGCCCAGACGCGGGACAAGATCAAAGAGATGCTCGAAGCTCGGCTCGCCGGGCACCGTGCGGAGATTTGGCCTGCAAAGTCGGGCGAGATACCCGACAAAGACCCGGCTTTCCTGATCGCCTACCTGCCGTTGGAGTTCGGCGCGGAGACCAAGACCGATCAGCAGAAAATCGGGAAGGAGCTGCTGGAGAAGTTCGGGGACAAGCCCCGGCAGTTCCGCAACGGTCTGGGCCTGGCGATCCCCACCGCCGACCAGATCGAAGTTCTGCGCCGGGCGGTGCGGTATCTCCTGGCGATTGAGCGTGTTAAGGGCAAGGCCAAGCAGCTCAACCTGACCGACGAGCAGAAGATTCAGCTCCGAGAGCGCGACGCGACCGAGAAGGCGGCAGCGGAGTCGGCCTTCCTCAAGCTCTATACCCAGGTTTGGCTGCCAAAGGTCGAAGGCTCAGGCATCGGCATCGACCCGATATCGGTGGGCGGCAGGCCGTTGCAGACCACACTGAACGAAAAGAAGGAGGCCCGGATTCACGAGCGCGTGCTGGAGCTGCTGACCATCGTCCAGCCCCGCGTGTTCGACAAGCTGACACCAGCCAAGATCGTCGATCTGTTCAAGCTCGGCGAGGGCACGCCTCCGACCTTGGGCACGCGGACGGTTGAAATTGTAAACGGATTCTACTCGTTCCTGGGATTCACCAGGCTCATCAACAGCGCGGTGATACGCCGGGCTATCGTCCGTGGCGTAAAGGAAGGTGCCTTCGGCTACACCAGCGGGGCGGTGCCGACTCTGGGGCCAGACGGAAGATACCAGGTCGCGCTGAACAAGGTGCGGTTCGAGCTGGAGATTGCCGAGGACGAGGTTGACCTGGAATCCGGGTTCATTTTGATGCCACAGGCGATCCCGCAGCCCGCGCCCGTGACGCCGCCAGCCGTTGGCGGGCAGCCGGGCCAGCTACCACAGCCAGGGCCTGGGCCTGCCGTCGTGACGCCAGGAACCGGCACGGGGCCATCGGTGATCTCGGAGACGCCCACGTCAGCAGCCGGTGCTGCGGGGCAGAAAGTGGTCGAATTGAAGTTCACGGCTGACCGTGACGGCTTATTCGCCGCCTGGAACGCCCTCGCCAACCTGGCGGACATGTCCGGCAAGGTCACCGTCAACGTCCATGCCGAGTCCGAGCAGGGCTTCGACAAGAGCAAGCTCCAAAACGGTGTCCTGGAACCGCTGAAAGAGGCGGATTTGATCCAATGAACACCGAGCAACCACTCTTTGAGAACTGGAAAGGAGAGCAAACATGCTAACAGAGCGGATGATCGACCAAGCATACTCCGACCTAAAGGAAACCTGCGGCGGTGTCCGCAATGACTACTTCGGGCTTCTCGTGCTGGAACGTGACTACAAGGTGCCGCGAGAGCAGGCCCTCAATCAAGTCGCGTTTGGCGGCAACGACTACGGACTCGACGGTTTCCATTTCGATCCCGACAAGAAGAACCTCTATCTGTTCCAGTTCAAGAACTCTAAGTCCCATGCCCAATTCAAAGGGTCGATGCAACGGTTGATTGATGAGGGGATGGAAGTGATCTTTCTGAACCCACAAAAAGCCGACCCTGCAAAGAACCAGATACTGCTTCAACTCCGCAGTTGTATGCTTGAGAACCGTGAGGCTATCAAGCAGGTGTGCCTACGGTTCATCTTCGGTGGTGACCCCTCGGAAGCAGACAAAAGCCCCGTGCTCGACCATCTCCGGGAAGACCTTGAAAACAAGAAGTTTCTCATCGACAAGTTCTTCGAGGGCAGGCAGGTCAGTTTTCTGGTTGAGTTTCGTTCCGTCACGGGGAAAATCGGCACGGTCGAAGACCACACTCGCGCCCGTGTCTATCAACTTCCTTTGACTGATCTAATTGAGCGCCCAGGCCTGGCAGGTGAGCAAATGTATGTCGGCTTCATTCGATTGACCGACCTGAATTTCATGCACCGCGACATGGGGCCACGGTTTTTTGAGCGCAACATTCGTTTTGGACTCGGAATGAACCGGTCTGTCAACCGGGCGCTCTCCCGTGCGCTCAAGCAAATCGCAGTTGATGGCAAATCCCCGTTGGTCTTTGCCTTCAACCACAACGGCATCACGCTCGCAGCCGAGCACCTTGAGAAGATTGACAGCAACTATCACATTACGTCGCCTCGACTGCTTAACGGTGCTCAGACGGTGACCACGTTTGACGAGTTCATCAAGTCGAACGCCGAGAACCCTATTGTCAAAGAACGAAAGCAGGCTTTGGACGAAGTGCGCGTCCTCTGCAAGATCATCACCAAGGCCACGTCCGATTTTATCACCGGCGTCACCATCAACAACAATCGGCAGAATCCCGTGGAACCGTGGAATCTCCGGGCCAACGACCTGATCCAGCTCCAACTGCAAGAGAAGTTCAAAGATGATCTGGGCATTTTCTATGAGCGGCAGGAAAACGCTTTCGAGGCGTTGGATGATCTGGATGAGGAGGGCATCACGGAAATCAAACCCATTCAAATTCGGCCACTGGCGCAGACCTTCCTCATTACGGATGGCGAAGTGGACAAAACCCAGAGTATGGCACAGGTCTTTGAGGACGACCGCATTTACGCCTTGGCCTTCAACGAAGCGCGAATCCGAGCGGACACCCGCCACATCGTGCTTTGTTACAAAATCCATTACCGCCTCCGCCGACTGATGAACGACATCGTAGAAAAAGGCCCCAACCGCTACAGCTACATCAGCCGCGCCCGTGGGCTTTTATGGGCACTACTTTGCCAAGGCGTGCTTAACGACGCCGCACTGCCTGAAATAGCCGACAGGTATGGCGCTGGCCTGAGCGTGGAGGCTGATTTTGTGAACAAGCTCAGTTACCTGGCCACGGCTCGGTGTCGGATGCTTATGAGTTGGCTGACCGACAGCAAGGAGTATAGAGATCGCGTGGCTGAGGGGAACTTTAGCTTTCTTCGCACGAATACCGCTTTTGAGAAGTGCATGGAACGCGCCTACACACAATGGCGCTGGGTGCAAAAGAAGCTCCGTTAAGTTCAGGGGAAGAAAGTCCAGTGAATGAGTAGTCCACATTGCACATTTAGCACCGGCGAACCGGCCTTGTCCGATTTGCTCGGCCAGATCGGCAAAGGCGAGGTTCAGTTGCCTGACTTCCAGCGTGGGTGGGTATGGGATGATAACCACATCCGGTCGTTGATCGCCAGCATCTCCATGTCCTACCCAATCGGCGCGGTGATGCTTCTGGAGACGGGCGGCAATGGTGTCCGCTTCAAACCGAGGCCCCTGGAAGGATCGGCTGTGCCCAACGGCGTGGCTCCGGCCATGCTGATTCTCGATGGGCAACAACGTCTGACCTCGCTTTTCCTCACGATGAAAAGCGGCCAACCCGTGCCCACCAAAACCGAGAAGGACGAACCGATCCAACGGCTCTACTTCCTCGACATCGCCAAGTGCGTCAACAATGGCGACGACCGCATGGACGCGGTGCGCTCGTTGCCGCCAGAATTGAAGATCACATCGGATTTTGGCCGGAGGGTTGAGCTGGATGTCAGCACCCAAGATCGTGAGTTTGAGTTGGGACTGATCCCCCTGAACATCGTGTTCGACCAGGCTCGGTATGCGGCCTGGCGGCGTGGTTACCAGCAGAAGTATCGGCAGGACACGGCGAAGCTCGACCTGTTTGATGCCTTCGAGACCGAGGTTTATCAGAGGTTCCTTCAATATCGGGTGCCCACCATCGAGTTGAAGAAGGAAACGCCCAAGGAGGCCGTTTGTCAGGTGTTCGAGAAAGTCAACACGGGCGGTGTCACCCTGACGGTGTTTGAACTACTGACGGCGACTTTTGCCGCCGATGACTACAACCTCCGCGAGGACTGGGACACTCGCGTTAAAAAATTACAGGAGTTCAAGCCAATCAGCGAGGTCGAGGCGACCGATTTTCTGACCGCGCTCACGCTTCTGGCCAGCCACAAGCGGTTCAAAATAAATGGAACCGCCGTGAGCTGCAAACGGCGCGACGTGTTGAACCTGACGTTGCAGGACTACCGCGACAACGCCGATGCGCTGGAAGCCGCGTTCATCAATGCGGCCCGGCTGCTGATCCGCGAAAAGGTCTTTGATGCGCGGAACCTCCCCTATGCCGGTCAGCTTGTTCCCCTGGCCGCAATCTGCGCCATCCTGGGCGATCAGTTCGAGCAGGACACCGCTAAACGCAAGGTGCTGCGGTGGTATTGGAGCGGCGTCTTCGGCGAGCTTTACGGTGGAGCCAACGAATCGCGCTACGCATTCGATGCCCAGGAGGTAGTCGAGTGGATCACCAACAACGGGGAGGAGCCGCGAACCATCCGTGACGCGAACTTTGCGCCCGTTCGGCTGCTAAGCCTGCAATCCCGGCTCAGCGCCGCTTACAAGGGCCTGATGGTGCAGTTGATGCAGGCCGGGAGCCTCGACTTCATCAACGGCGATCCGATTGAGCTGACGACCTATTTCGACCTGTCGGTGGACATCCACCACATTTTTCCGCAGGCCCACTGCGAAGCGAAGAACTACCCGCGCCTGCGCTGGAACAGCATCGTCAATAAGGCCCCTCTGACCTCGCGCACCAACCGGGCCATCGGGGGACGCGCTCCGAGCGGTTACCTGGGGTCGATCCAGAATAAGCACAGCATCACCGACACGCGCATGGATGAAATCCTTCGGACGCACGGGGTTGACCCGGCGCTGCTGCGCCAGGACGACTTCGATTCCTTCATCAGGGCAAGGGCGACCGCCCTGTTGGGCCTGGTGGAAAAGGCCACTTGGAAGCAGGTAACGGGACGCGATTCTGACCAAGTGCAGGCGGCTTTTGGCGGGCCGCTGCTCAGTCCGGCCCAAGCACCCTGAATACAACCACTTTTGATGGAGCAACAATAAGCGGTCTTTAATGGGCTACGCAAAATACACGGAAAAAATCGAGAAGATTCATTCCCAAAACATCTTTGGGACCTGGCTCGATTTCCAGGTATTTGATGAAGGAAGCCATTGTGAACGTTCCACCTCCGCCACGGGTCGAACCGATCACATTCCGCCAGTGGGGTGAGGGACTCGAACATGAAGCGGTGATGCAGATGGAGAAAGCCCGCCTGCTTCCCGTGGCGGCAGCCCGGGCACTTATGCCGGATACGCACGTGGGCTATGGCTTGCCAACCGGAGGCGTGCTAATGCAGTGCTCCACAGAGCACAGGTTTTCATATTATGAACTCAATTCTTCGTGGAGTTAATCTTGCGGTCTTGCTTGCCGGCAGCGCCTTGAGCGTTGCCATGGCTGGCGAGGTCCTGGCGGACAACCACGCCAAACTGCCCCCCGACAGCACCTTCACCAGCCCGTTCTCCAAGGATGCGGAGCACGAGTTGATTCGCGATCCGCATTTCCAAGGAGGATTCTATCTGCTCGAACCCAAACCGGGAAAGCGCGTGGTCTATGGCGAACTCCCGTGGCTGAACCCAGGCAGACCGGTCTGGGACTTGGCCCAATGGTCCAGCCGGTTCCCGCTCCTGCCGGCGGACTGCTTTTCCTCGGGGCAAGGCATGGTTTGCAGCAATAGCGCCAAGAGCATTGTGGTTGGCAATCCGGGCAGCGCCGCCGCCGATCTTTCCTTGGGCGTGAACGCCGACATTGAATACGCTCGGGCGCGCAAATCACCGAGTGAACCATGGGTCCATCTATTGGTCCAGCAGGACCTCGTAAATCCTCCTGCTCTAGGCTCACTCAAGGCCTGTCGCTTCCACATGGAAGCACGCCTTAAACGTTCCAGGCTGGTCAACACCAATGATTACTCCCCAGCCCGCCACGCCGCGCAATACTTTGTCTATTTAACGGTAGCCAATCGAAATCCCGAGGCTCCCGGGTTTGGAGAATGCTTCTGGTTTGGCATTCCGGTTTATGATGATCGCCATCGCGTGGTGCCCGCTTACGAAGCACAGGACTTTGGGGAAACCAAGCTCTTCATCTATACGCCGGCATCCGACACCTTCGCCCGGAAGAGCACGCATGACGGGGAGTGGGTCACCTTTGAACAGGACCTTCTGCCGCTAATCCTCGAGGGCCTGGAGCATGCCCGCGCCAAGGGGTTCATCAAGGGGTCCACAGAACTCGCGGATTATCGTCCTTTGGGTATTTTCATCGGCTGGGAGGTTCCCGGTATGTTTGATGTGGACCTTCAGATTAGGAACCTCAGCATGAAGATCAGGTCACGGCAAGGCGGGTGTTACTAACCGGAAGAAGCGCGGAGTTTCCAGGCTCGGGAGCATTTCCGTGATCATTACAGCGGTATTAGCAGGTTGAGCCGGGACATCGGTGACCTTCGCCCAACCGTTCGTCAGGTCTGAGCTGGAGAGAATGGTGTAGGTTCTGCCCGCCACGGCATGGAAGTAAATCACGATCTGGCCTTGGGAGAATTCCACGGAATCAAGTTCCAAGACGCTACCGGGATCGGTGGGATTCGTTCCCGCCAGATACTCGTCAAGGTTGCTCTCCCCATCGCCGTCGGCGTCGAGCGCCGCGTCATTCGGGTTGGCTGGGTTCAAGCCGTTTGCCAATTCATACGCGTCAGGCATGCCATCGCCGTCCGAGTCGGTCGCGGACTGGGAAGAAGGCGCGCCGGGCGTGGGAGAAGCGGCGGTCCAGTTTGCGAAATCATTTCCGTACTCGCCTTCGGCGATTTTGGTTAGAGACGATCCCTTGCCATCCGCCATGACCGGCCAGGGAGAGTTGCCATCGTAATTCACGCGATCCTCGCGGACATACTGCACGACGCCGAGGTCATTGGTTGGACCCGGCCGATCCAACTGCAAGGTCTCGCCTCGGTTGTCGAGACTGCCCGCGTTCCATTCAAGGATTCTGACGCCCGAGGGAACCAAACCGCCGTAACTCACGGTGAAAGCCGCGATGTCTTTTACAAGAAGAATGCGTTCGCCGGACCTCATGGCAATCGGGGTGGCAGACGGAAATTCAAACTCGATTCCGTTGCTCATTCGCCAGGCCGTTTGCTTCGCGGCGTCATAGAGAGTGACGTCCGCGTCACTCACGTTCACCAGTTCAAAATATTCGGCGTCACCGTTTCCGGCCCCGGCGGGGTTATACATGATCTCGGAGATGACGATCGGCCCGACACGGGGAGCGCTGTTCGACGCGCCCGGCGTGGGCGCCGCCATGGCGACAAAATTGTAGGAGTCGGAGCTTTGTTTGTAATAGCGGCCCAAGGTCTCGCCCGGGAGGCTCGGTCCGAAATCCTGCCGTGTTTGGTAATCGGTGAGTTGATCGTCCACGGCGGAACTGAGGTAAACCGCTTCACCGGTGTCGTTGAGTGCGAAGCCGGTGATTTTGTTCGTGTCCGTGCTGGCGGCTCCAAAATTGGCGTTCTCGTAGAATACCAGGAATCCGTCTCCCGAAATGACGGTACCCAGGGGGATGCGATATTTCTGGAGATCGGTGGCGCTGTCGCTGAGGAACCATCCGCCGATATCGATGGGAGAATGGGTGCGATTATGGAGTTCAATCCAGTCGCTCGCCGCGCCCGAGTTTGCCAGGACCTCGTTGATGACGACGGTTTGGCCGATGGAATAAGGGTAATCGCTTGCGTTGTACGTATATTCGGCCCCAATGTCCGCGCGCGTGTTGTCCGGGTCCGGCGCATGAGCCGGGTCGCCTGCATCGATGGCCGGGGAGTCTGGCTGGACCTGGAAATTCAGGAGGTTCGGGTCCACGAATCGGGGATCGGCGAGAACGTTGTTCGAGCCAGGCAACGGTTCGGTGTCGCTCAGGTTATAAGCAAGGCTCAGGGTGGAAAGGCCATCCACAGTGACGGGCGCTTCTGTGGATTTGGAGATGATGCAGTTGGTGACCGCGGCAGACCCGCCCCCCGCGCCAAAATTCTTCTCATAGACAGCCACTGCGCTCCCGCACGCGACGAAGGTGTTTTGGTCGATGATGGCGGAGGAGCCGAAGTCTTTGATGCCGACCCCCATCGCGCAGCCCACGATGAGGTTCTTGCGCATGGTGACGGTGGTGCCCTGGCCAACGGAAACGCCCTTGTCCGCGTTATAATAAATGAGGTTGCCCTGGATGATGATGTTTTTGGCCCCCTCGCCCAAGTCGATTCCGTCGCTGTTGAATCCCTGGAACCGATAAATGCGGCAATCCTCGACCACCCCATTGGTCACGCCATCGAAATCGACCGCGTCGGTATCCGGCGCATTGTTTCCAGGGAAGACGCAACGCTGAATCAAGGCGGTTCCTTGTTTGACATGGATCGCATCACCCACATAGGGGCTGTAGAGAGTGCTATCCCGAACGGTGCAACTTCCGCCGAAGAAATAAACCGGCTCCTCCGAGTCGGTGATATCCAGGAAATCCATTGTCACAGTGGCATTGTGGCCGCTGATGGCGCAATTATAGATCGTGGGGTCATACCCTTTCGTGGCGCCACGAATAATCAGATGAGCCAGGCTGGAAGGCTCGGCGGGTTCTTCGAAGCTGATGCCACCCCAGCGCTCGCCGTTCCTGCCCTGGATTTTGATAGGTTGTTCCGCGGTGCCCGAAATGTCCAGGACACCCTGAACTCGAATATTCCGATTCGCGGGCATATTGATCGTCACGCCCGCCTCTACGGTTAATGTAATCCCCGGCGGAACGACCAGATCGCTGCTCAGCGCATATGGAGAGTTCGCCAGCGTAAGAGTCGTGTCGCTTGCCAAGGCGCCGCCAATCAGCATTTCGCCCGATGAAACGAAGTTCGCGGTGATGGCCTGGGCGGCGCTCAGGGTCACGGTAATTGAATCGCCGCCGGTGGTGCCGGTCCAACCACTGAAGGCATAACCCGGAGCCGGAACGGCCTTGAGGGTAAATGGAATGTCGCGGAACAGCTCGAAGGTCGAGGGCTCGACCGGCACCCCTTCCACCAGGACGATACCTTGTAGGGGATCGTGGTTGAGGGTGAGGGGGACCGTGGTTCCGACACCAAGATCGCTTGACAACTCGGCGGCGAAATTGGCGGCCCGCTGCGCGGCGTAATCCTTGATTTCCTGCACACCGCTGGCGTGGCTGGAGACGGTGGCGCCATACGGCGCCCACCGCGCCGCGTGGCGCGGCACAAGCGCGGCAACCTCATCGTCCATCTGGGAAATGATCGATTGCACGCGCGAAGGCTTGAAGGTCGCCGCCATGTGAGCCGCGTAGCGTTGGGCAAGACGCTCCTTGAACCCGACATTGAGCTTGACGCGGCGGAGCACATCATCGTTTGCGAGCATATCGCTCAGCACTCCACTCATTGCCGAGGTGTGGAAGGTGCGGTCCATGTCCGGCAGGAACCAGTGCCATTTGGCGCCGATGGTTTTCGCTTTCCAAAACTCGCGATTGTGATGCCAGGCGATATTGTTGCCATAGGATTCCGAGATGACGAAATCCATGAAGCTATCCATGTCGATGTGCGACTCGACGTAATCCCAGTTGGTTTGGACCCTTAGGTCGGCGGTGTCGATGAACGAGAGCAGATCGAGCCAATCGCTGGCCGAACCTTTATCGACCCCCAGAGTCGTGTTGGGGCCGCCGACATGCCCGTAGAGGAGATGATCGATCTGATCCGCCTGCAAATGATATTGCTCGGCGAACCAGGTCTCATCCCAACGCTGGCGCACGTTGTGAATCCCGTAATACTCGCCGTTGATGAACACGATGGCAGGCCGGTAATCGGAGGTATCAGCCGCCAGATACCCGTGCGCCAGTTTCGCATACAGGGCCTCACGCAACATGTCCGAAGCCCAATTGTCGCCGCCGTCTCGCAACGTGAAGGAGGCGTAAACCGGCAGCCGCGAGTCCGGGAACAGGTCGTAGGTGACATTGTCGTTCCCGTACTTTCCCTGGAAGAAAATGTTGAGCGCCTTCTGCGGATGCACCCAATTATTCTCCCCGCCGATGCGGATGCCGCATTCCGTGGAAAACCCGCTGCCATCCGGGGCGAAGAACTCGATGTTCCCCGGAGCATCCTTTTCCTTGTAAACATCGTGGAGGTTGTACGGAGGGCTGGTCGACTCATGCTCATTCGCGTAAATGCCGATTTTGCTCCCGAAGAGAGTCTCGGGATCGGCCACCACTGAGACGTAAGGAATGTTGCCTTGGGTCTCGCCTCGAAAATAAGTTCGCGTGGCGATGGGCCCCGGAGCCTTGCCGTTCTCGAAGCAGCGCGCCCGCACGACGGTCGTCGCGGTAATCGGGATGGCGTTTGAGTAAACAGGGGAAGCGCCAGTGGGGTCGCTTCCGTTGAGAGTATAGTGAATAGTCCCGCTCGGGCTGCTCAAACTGACGCTTTGATCGGAATCGTAAACTCCGCCCGGAAGCGAGAACTCCACTACGTTCCCGGCAATCCGGATATTCTCCACGATGGCGCTCGTGTTTTCCTCGCCCGGCGTAGGTTCGGCAAACTGTTTCCACGTCAGCGGATCGGCGGTGTCGCGTCCCAGCGAAACATCAGGAACCTGCTGGGTGTAAGTGACCGCATCGATCGTGTCGAATCCGGTGTGCGAATCGGCGGTAAGTCCGAGATCGAATCCCAAATCCGAACTGTTCACCGCGCCTTGATGAACCTCCACCGCCAGCACGTTGTCGCCGGGGATGATCGCTGCACTCGAACTGTGGTAGGTGAAGAAGGTTGTCTCATCCGTGCCGCCCACCGCCGTCATGGCGAGGGTTTTATAATTCACGTCGCCCTCCGGCATGTTTCGCCGCACCACCTCGGTACCATTCAAGTAAATCACGCAGCCGTCATCCACCAGCAGTCGAATTGTAAGTCCGTGATACAAGCCCGGATTCTGCACCGAGAAATGATGGCGAAAATAGGTTGTAATGTACTTGTTGCTCTCTGAAGGACCGTACGAAACAGTCGTTCCCTCCCCCGAATCACCATAGCCAAGCTTCGCCGGCCCTGCGGCCCAGGCCGAATCGTCAAAATCGAGCTTTCGCCAGTCGCTGCCCTGGTCGCTTCCATCGTCCTTGTATTTCCAAATCGCTACCGTGGCTGGCGGCACGGGAGCCGGAGTCGAGGCGTTGACTAGCGAAACGGAACTGATCCCGGTGACTCTCGAAAGGCTTAGGGTCTCACCCGTCGCCGCGAGCCTGAAATTGGCGTGGTACTTTTCCGTCACGAAACTCTTCCATGGCCAATAGCCGCGGGGAAAGGTCTGGCCGGGCGCGGCATCATGTCCATCCGCCATAATCAGCAGAAAACCGTTTGCGGGGATGGATGCCCCGGTCGGAAAGCCCCATTTAAACGGATTGGAGGGACTATCGCTCAGGAAGTATCCGTCCAGGCTCACGGTTGAGTTTCCGGTGTTCTTTAACTCGAGCCAATCGGGATAATCCTCGAAATCAGTGATATCCGGAACCGCCCGAACGTTCGAGGCCATGAGTTCATTGATCAAAACTTGGGCGGACGTTCGATGGATTGAAAGCGCAGCAAAAACGAGCGACAGTAATACGCGAGTGAGTAAGGTCTTCATTCAATCTTAACGGCAATTCTCTGGGGCATTCGCCATCTCTGCGTTCAAACCTGTTCGATTTTCCAGGGTCGCGCATGCGCACCTAGGACAGAGGAACGAGGACAAAGCAATTCGTGTTGATGGATTCATGATCGGTAGGGCTGGCATTGAACCGATGCTAGCCGCCATCGGCATGAGGGACCGCCGACGAGCGCGCCATGATGCCTCGCAAGAGAGCGAGGTTATTCTTGGCGAGTTCGTAGTCGGGAGGCGCCAGCGCGGCGGCTTGCTCCAGGATCGGCAATGCTTCATTGTATTGGCCCGCCTCAGTCAGGCTGAAGCCAAGGTCGTTGAGCCACAGGTGGCTCCGGGGTTCAAGTTCAACCGCCCGGCGATACGCGACAATGGCCTCCGCACGCTTGCCGAGCTTGGCCAGGCAATAACCCAGGCCGGAATAAAATACCGGCACTTGGGGCAGGCGCTGACAGGCTGCGGCATAAAGGGCGTGCGCATTGCGCCAATCCTTCTGGTCGATCAGGAAATCACCGGCTTTGTCGATGATCTCAACCAAATCTTCTGTGGTGGGCGGCAGTTCAAGAAGTCGTAGCGACAATTTCAGGGCTTCATCCACTCGACCAAGTTGGTATTCGATGGAAGCGACTGTCAGCAGAGCCGGGGCGTAGTCCGGATCGATTGCCAGCGCTACGTAGCCGCATGGCCAAGTCGGAGGAGCGAAGCCCTTCTGGCCCACCTGTGCCAGGGCTTTGCTGAAGGTGAAATTAGCAATTGAAGCATCATTGCTCCACGCCGCAGCCACCGTCCGATCCTTCGGAGTGAGTTGGGAATGTTCACGCCGGATTGCGGCAAGTTCACTCTTGCCTTCGACCAACTGCGTGAAGGATTTGCTCAAATACTTGGTCTTGCCAAAGGTTGATAGCATATTATTAATGTACCTGCAAGGCTCAGGAACTATTGCCCTGAAAGCAGGTCCTGGCATCGAATCCAATTTTGGTTGATCGCTCCGCTGCTGTTACCTGTTTCATCCAAACCTCATAGAATTTCTGAGCCGGTAAACCCCGCCTTTGTCCAATAAAAGGCCGAAGACATCAAGACAGTAATTCTCATTATTAAGCTTATTTCCACTTTGTCTCATAACCACCCACCTAACACCGGACACCTACCCCCTATCCTTCAGCAGCCATTCGTAGGCCGGTTGCACGATAACGTTCTTGGGAAAATCGTCCGGCATAGCGTCTCGCGTGAGGGTCAACAACCGCCGGGTTGCTTTGGGATACGTCTTCGCCACGTCTTCGAGCGCCCGCAATTCCCGCTCGACAACCTCTGCCGTCCCCAAGTCGGCGCAACTGGTGGAGGAACGTGGTCTTTCCAGCACGGCGCATTCCCACCACCGCCGTCGCCTTGTTGGGCAGCGAGACCACGCCCTGCACTCGCCGGGGTGTGGTCATTGGCAACGGCGCTTGAAGCGTTTCCGCCAACTTTTCAGCCAGCCGTTTTTGATATTCTGTTACGAGACTATTGCTCATCTGAGCTTGCCATTTCTCCGCGACCACCGGATAAAAACGCAATAATCTCTCCTTTTGCAAAGGAGAATTTGACTAGCCGACGCGTTCCTCCGTTCATCCGGCTTCAGTCTGACAAAGTCATCCATAGCTCACGCTTTCTGGGCCAAGCTTCGCATGATGTCTGCAATCCACGCCGGCGCATACGCCAGGTCCTTCAACAACTGCTTGCGGTCATCTGCCGACAGCCTGCGGTCGAGCCGCTTCACGGTATCGTCGGTTACATGCGCCTTGCCCAGATAGCGCAACGCCTGAATCACGAGACCACTCATTGTGCCTGCAGTTGCCATATTGCGTGGAGAGGTCTGCTTCAGAACAATGTTCAATTTGCCAAGCTGAATACGCTTGCTCCGGCCATCCGTCAGAAACACCACTTTGGCCGGCACCTGGTCTGACAAGCCCAACAGGTTGGCTGCATAGGCCCCTGTTGGCTGCAATCGGGTCCCGTCTTTCCCAGCTATCGCTTTGGCGACCTGGTCAATGCTGGGAGCGGTGGTGCCCACGATGGGATGTTGTTTGGGCACATCGTACAACCCCCACGCAATCCTCCGAATCGCAGCGCCTGCCGCCATCCGCGACAATGCCTTGTCCACGGCATGCCGAGTACCGAGGTCAATGAAGTCGGCGGGCGAAAACACCCATCCCTCCCCGCACGCCTTGATGCGCGCGAGCATCGCCCGATTAATTGGATTCGCCACTTTCATTCGGACCAACCGAATCTATTGTCAGATATATGTATATGTTATTCTGACAATACGCAAGCCGCGATTTCAAGTTTTCCGCAGCCCAACCCAGGTGACGGAGCTCTGCCAACCGAGAAAATGATCCCACGATTGCAATTGCCAACGACGCGCGATAGTAGGGGGCGAAACATTACCCCACCGCGCAAGCGGGCAGACTTCCAGCAGGTCGTGCGTCACGAGAGCGTTGGCAGAACCTTTGCAGGCGGCGAGGAAATCGCAAATGAGCGCGGAGCAATCCACGTGTGCATCCTCCGGCCAGCCACAGAACTGGGACCAGATTGACTGGGACTGGTGCCGTCGGCGGGTCAAAAGGCTGCAAGCCCGTATCGTGAAGGCCACACAAGAAGGCCGCCGGGGCAAGGTCAAAGCCTTGCAACGGTTGCTGGCCCACTCGTTTAGCGGCAAAGCCTTGGCTGTAAAACGGGTGACGGAAACTAAACCGTCGTGATTTGCTGGTCCTGTTTGCGCAGGGCTTAGCCACGGCTCGAGCCGTATGCGCCGAAAAGCTCCAGTGCGATTCCCAGGGGAGAGGGTGGCCGCAAGGCCATCCTCTTACCCGACCAGCAAACGCTGGACCTGCGGGCCGACCGGCTCAGCACGCATTACCTGGAAGCCAACCAACTGCGGCTGTGGTTGGCCAGTTTTGCCTATCTGCTGGTGGAGCGGTTGCGGGCGCTGACGCTGGGGGGAACGGCGCTGGCCGTGGCGACGGTGGGGACGATCCGGGAGAAACTCTTCAAGGTAGCGGCGGCGGTAGGGGTGAGTGTGCGCAGGGTGTATTGCGGAGCGCGGTCTTTAAGGCGGCAGGGGAAGGCGAGGTATCCTGGACGGCAGCCTCCACCAAATCTGTCAAGCGGCGGTGCGTCTTCTGATAACCGGCGGCAAGGGCCTCTCGGCGGTCCAATTCGAGAACCTGGACAGTGTTCTCGCCTTTCTCGTCCCATCTGGCGGTAGCGGGGTCGAACCGGGGAACGAGGTTGCCGGTTGCGGGGTCGAAGTCAAGGAACAGCCAAGGGTCTTCGGCTGTGGGGTCAACCAACAGGGGCTCTCCATTCTGAAGCGGAAAGTCGGTTCCTTTGATCCGGCCACAATCCGCGCATGACAGCAGCAAGTTGGGCCAACAAAACATACGCTGAGGATAGATTGCCTTTGGCCAAAAGTGATCGATATCGGTGCCGTGCGAGTCACCGCAATACATGCAACGTTCCCGTTGTCCCACCATGCTTTTCAGTGCCGCCAGGACAGCTTTAAGGGGCTTCGTCTTACGGGCGGAATTCCACGCAGCGTCTATCTTGAGCGCTCCCGCGGCGCGGTTGGTATTCGTGCGTTTCTGTTTGCGCGCAAGAGCAGAAATGACCTTTGGCGCAAGGTCTGGTCTGAGGAAGCGGCGCATCGCTCAGGGTTGTTCGTCGTTGGCGGCAAAGAGTTCCAGTTGCTGCTCAGTGCACAATTCATTGGCAGTGAGTTTTCCCCCGGCCCTTTTCTTGGCCTGGAGTTTCGCGTATTCCGCCCGGCCTGCCACGGCCCGGGGCGAACGGGTGTTTTTCAGGCCAAAGGCAGAGGTCAGGAGAATGGTATCGGGGCGGGAGGCAATAACCTTGTTGTATTCCTGTTCATCAAGTGGACGCGGTTGGTCGCCGCTGGCGGGCGCTGGCAGGACAAACAATCCGTTGGGGTCAGCCGCCTGGCAAATGATGGGGCTGTGAGTGGTAACCAGGAATTGGATATGGGGGAAATGCCGTTTGAGCCAAAAGCCTATTTCCCGCTGCCATGCTGGATGCAAGTGGGCGTCTATTTCATCAATCAAAACGACGCCGCTTCGTTTGACGACGGTTTTGCCTTCGCCGTTTTTTTCGGTCAGACCTTCCACCCCATAAGTGCCGATTAGATGCCTGACAATGTCGGCCAGCAAAGCGGCCGCGGCCCGGTAGCCATCGCTCATTTCTCCCCAGGCCAATTGCACCCCATTGCGGTCTTTCAGCCAGAGGCCATCCGAGTCAACGCGTTCTACGGTGATCTTATTGGGCATTAGATCGTCCCGTAACAGTTCCAAGACCAGCGCCAGTTGTTCCCGTTCGGCAGCCTTGTTTTCGAGTTCTTTATGCTTCAGATTACGCAGCCATTGGTCCACTTCCGCAGCGAAGCCGCTTCTTGAAACATGGTGACAAAACGTTCCGTCATGGCCGCAACCATGTGCCGGGTGGCCTCGGGTGACGCACCGAAAACGCGGCGAAACGGGCCGTAGCCGCAGGAGAACCAGCCCTTGGCATCAGGGGCCCAGATGCTTCGGTCAGGCGTCAGGTAATTCTTTGGTTTCCGCGGCGGGATCGCGGGTTGCAGGGTAGTTGCCTTGCCGCCGTTTTTGAGGGTTATTTTTGCGGGAAAACAAGGGCCTGGAGGAGCACCACCGATCGTCAATTCGTCGTCAGAATCAGTTCGGACGATCTCCAATTGAATGTAACTTTCTTCATTGCCAGCGCCATCGCGAATCCAGCGATTAAAGCTGGACTGCAGGGGCAGCGCGGTAGCCTTTCCCACCAGCGCCACTGCGATGGCCCTAAGAAGAGTGCTCTTGCCGGAACCATTGTCGCCCGTGAACACGGTCCAACCGGCATATTTGCCTCCGGGGCGGGAGAGATCAAATTGGAGATCCGCGAACCCACGGATATTCTTAATCTGTATTTGTTTAAATACATAGTTCATTCGCCCTTTGATTTGTTCTGTGTTTTCTGTGTTCTTTGCGGTTGTCCCCGTCTTTACAAAGGATTCTTTGAGCGTTTCAGCCAGGCGCGGGCTTTCTCGACATAATCCGCCAGTCCGTGGTCCTGCTTGGCGGCGGCGAACAGGTCCATCTGATTCGCCACCAACGGTCCGTATTCCAGGCCTCCGAGCGGCGGGGCGATGTCGCTGCCAGCGAAGGCGTTTCGGAGCAGGGTCTTGTAGTGGTTCTTCTCGCACTTGTAGGCGGGCACGGAGGCGGCAATGGGCGCTCCGGCAGCATGGGATAGAGCGGCCATATCGAGCAAATACCAACGTTCGACGTGCGGATCGGGAATCGCCGTGATGATTTCCCGGTAGGGTGACTTGGCCGCTGCCTTGAGCACGAGGTCGCGCCGGACGGTGAATCCTTTACTGTTGGCATCCACGCCCACGATGAGGAGATCGGCGTTCAGGTGCCCACGCTGCCGCGCGTCCTTGAGGAACTGCCGAAAGGCGCTGAGCGATCCTCCGCCCCGGGCGCTGAGCACCTGCAAGTCAAGTTGGCTGGCCTCCCATCCTTCCTCAGCCGCCAGTCGGCTGAACAGCGGGGGAATGATAGCTTCCTGGGCGCTGTCTTCGAGAAAGAAGGCGACGCGCTGCCTACCCGCCATAGTCCCCCCGAATGATTTGCTCTTCGAGATGCTCGGCAATCTGGTGCGGCCGGTACAACTCGCCGAGAGAAGTGAAGGTGGCAAATTCGGTAGCGCTTCCCACCCGGCGACAGACGAGCAGGTTCTCGTTGCGAAAGTAGGTGGGTAGAATGGGCGAGTGCGTATTGATAAGAATCTGCCGCGAGCCATCCGCCGCGTTCAGGAAGAGTTCCGCGATGTTGCGCAGCCGGCGGGGATGCACGCCGTTTTCCGGCTCTTCATAACCGATGGTGGAGGAGCCACAGGTGGGTGACAGCACGGCCAGCAATCCCAACACGCGCAAGGTGCCCTCGGAAATCAGACGGTTGGAATACGAAGCATCGTCTTCCCACACGCGGAGGAAAAGTTCGGCCTTCTCCGTGCGCTCGACATCCATGTCCTTTAGCCGGGGCAACAACTGTTTGGCCGCCAATTTGAGCGACTCAAATTGCTTTGGATTGCGGAGAGCCAGCGTGTGGTAAAAGGCGGCCAACTCTTCGCCACGCGGACCGAGGACGGTAACATCCGCGATGGCGTTGGCCTCGCGCATAAGAGCCCGCGGCTCAAAGTAATAAAATCGGCAGCGGGACATTTCTTCCCGGAACGCTGCCAGGTGCGGGTAATGGGGAACGTAGAGGGGCGTGGATACGATAGTGTAGTCCAGCCCGAGTTCGTGCATTGTCGGGTGTCCCTGGCCTTCCATGCGCAGACTCAGTTTCGAGCCATTTTTCTCGAGGAAGGGATTGCGCGCCTTTTCACCCTCGCCCCGCTGCCGTAGCGCGGACAACCGCTCGTTCATCACCCGCATAACCCCGGACTTCGATTCGATTTCCAATTCGACCTGGTAGCGGAGAAGACGCTCGGTTACGCGGGACTTCTCCGTGGCGCTGCCGTTGCCTTCGTCCAGACGCTTGCGCAAATCGCGAATCCGCTGTTCGGTTTCCTGAACCACTGCATCGCTCAGTTCAACATCCACCTCGAACGCCAAACGGTGGGATTCTTGCTTCAGCAGGTCGGCAATGGAGCCCTTGTCGTAATGCACCGATTCCAGGGGCAGGCCGCGGTGGCCATCAAAAGCCTCTTTGATGTTCTTGCACGTAACCAATCGCCCCAGGAGGTTGAGCGCGTCGAACAGGTTGCTCTTACCAGCAGCGTTGGGGCCAAGGATAACAGTTAAATCCTGCAGAGGCACTTCTGCCATTTTGAGCGACTTATAGTTTTCAATTTTAGCTCGGCGAATCATCGCTTTAAGGGGTTGATGTTACCGTAACGCTTTCCTTTATGCCAACATCCATCGCACGGTGCAGCGATTCCGCAAAGTGGTTTAGGCCTTGGATGTGTTTTTCGGGAGGCCAATTTTCTTGGCGCCTCCATCGCGTTTCCGACTGAAAACCGCCTGGTTGCCTTCTTACAAGACGACAATGCCCCTGTAGTCCCAATTCCTCCTTGTTTGCATCGGCAAATTGCCAGAGAACAACGTCCCGAAAGCACTGCGCCCAGGTGACGTTCACCCGCTGTCGAACCACAGCTCCCAGCGCACCGGGGCTTCCAAAGCCAAAGCCAAATCCAAATCGTGCGCCAGCTCTTTGAGGCTGACCTGGCCCAACCGAACCCGCTGGCTGTGCAACATCGCGTAAGCGCTAAAGAGCACGAAACCCAGCATCAAAATCAACAGTTGCGCCAGCATCGCCACCGGCTCGTGGTGATAGCAATGTTCCAAGTGATAGAACTGGGTCAGTTCATTGAAAGCTTTGTTTTCGATTCCCCACCGCCGGTGTCCACCTTCATAAACCACCCGGTCAGGGTAGCCACGCAGCTTCTCCGAGACCATCCACCACCAGTCGCTGCTCTGGGGCTGACTGGCCCGCTTTCCGCCAATGACTTTGGTTTGGATCCACTGCTCCTGAGAATGGACCACTGAAACTTTACGATCATAGCCATAGCCCTGGCTGAAGCTCAGATTATTTACCACCCAAAGCTTGACGTCCCGCTTACGCACTTGGTCGTGAAATTGTTCGGTCGGGGCTCGACCGGCACTCAAGGCGCGTGCCTCTTGGAAAACCTCCATCCGCTCCTGCTTAAGCACCACCGCCCAGCCCCATCCCAGCTTGTCCACCGCCCTCAAAAAGGGGCCCTGCACATACCAACCATCGACGGTGATGGCGTCGAAAAAGCGCGGCCCGCACAGCCGCCGAATTCGGCCCAGCAAACGCAGTGCCGCCTCCGCTTCGCCCTCCCCTGGGCGAATCGGCTCCAGGTCCAGGAGTAAATTGAACCTGGGCCCGTTGATCTGGGCGAAGACGTAGCGGTGATAATATTCGATAACCGTGTGCTTTTGCCCTTGCTCATCGGTCTCCTCAATTTCCCTTTGACAGCAGCATGGACAGCACCGGCTGCGGCTGTGGAAGTGCTCGTTGGCATCCATGCTTAGAAAGAGTAAGCCGTTGATTTTGCAGCTTTCCAGCGCCTTGTTGGCCTTTAAATTCTTGGCTACCTCAACCAGCCCTTGGCGCAGGTCATCCAGGTAGAAGCGTTCGCTCACATAATAAAAGGCGTCCTCGCTGATGGGGCAGGGCCAATGGATCAGATGTTGCCAGCGGCGGCGTTTGGTCTGCTTGGAAATATCCAGATAACTGCCGGCACGGATGACCACGCCCAAAAACAAACTCAGGAAGAAAGGCCGGACGGGGATTTGGGGGTAGGGCCGGGAAGTGCGCACCTGGCGCACCACCCGGTTAAAGGCGAAGACCTTGATGATGTAGGTTAGGAATTGAGCCAGTTCGTTCATCCATCTGCCGCGACGAGGGATTCGCCGCGGCGGAGCAGTTCGTGGTTGATTTGGCTGATTTGATCGAGCACCTCCTGCACCTGGGCGTAAGCGGCCAGGCTTTGTCGGGCCTGGTCAACTTGGTCGGAGGATTTGAGCAAAAGGGATTGCACCTGCCCTTTGGCAAAGCAGCGATTGAGATAGAAAAAGGGGCCGTGTTTGGGGCCTGAGCTGTGGCAGTGGCAGTTGGGCTTGCCGCACTTCATAAAGCGTTCGATCAAGGAGGCGTGGAGGATTTCGGGGGGGAGGTGAAAAGAGCGCAAGAGACGAGCCTTGCGCTGGCGCAGAGCCAGGGTGGAAGTGCGGGTGAGGGTCTCTTTCTTGCTCATATATATGAGTAAGATACATCAAAGAGAGTGGCTTGCAAGCAAAAACGAAAATGCCCCTAATTCCGAAAATGCCCTAAGTGGCTTAATCTTGAGAGGTTGGAATCAGAACACCCCCCACTTTGCGGAATTGCTGCGCACGGTGAACAGTTCGGCTCGGTGGACGGTTTGCTTCAACCGTGCTTCGACTTCCGAGAGCAGGGCGTCTTTACGAGCGTCCACAACGTCCTGGGCCTCGAACAAACCCCGGCGTTTTTCGGAACGCCGCGCTTCCAGTTCTTTGACGCGCTTGTGGAGGGCGACCTTCGCTTCGAGACTCCCGGCGAGTTGGGCTTCGCGTTTAGTTTCTTTGATTTCGCGATCGATTTCCTTCAATTCATGTTCGAGGCTTTCCTTCAAGTCGCCCGCCCAGCTTTCGAGCTTTTCCATTTCAGACTCGAAAAACCGGCCGTTCTTTTCGCTGAGCTCAGCAAGAACGGCCTGCTGCTGCGTGAATTGCGATTCGAGGCGGGGCTGCTCATCGCCGTTGGCAGCCAGATTCAATAGCGGGGTCTCGGTGGCGGCCAGGGAGAACATGCGCTGGCACTGGTCGGGGTCGAGTTCCTGGCCGTCATCCGTGATGCCGGCGAACAGCAGCCAATCTGCGGTGTCGAACGAAGACACCGTCAGGCTGCCTAGGCAAAGCCACCCGGCGCTGCCGAGGAGCGGCTCCAGGATGGTGATGGTTTTGCCGGAACCGGTGTAGTTGAACGCGAGTTCGGCGGGCGCGAGGGCGAGCGCCTTGCATTGCTGGATGATGCGCCGCGCCAGCGGATGGCCCACGCGATAGAGGTTGGCGTATTATCTGAAGCCCTACGCCCGGTAGGGGCCGGGATGGATGTTTTCTTCCGGGAAGGGATTGCGGGTGAGAATAAAGGCGTTTTTGCCGTCCTCGAACCGGGCGTAGGGCTTCAGATAATAGCGGGTGAGTTGCCAAAGCCAGTTGTCGAACCGCGTGAGGTAGTCGCTGCTTTCCCGGTCTTTGATTTTCAGCTTTTCGTGAACCTCTTCGTCGAAATTCTCCAACAGCTTTTGGCGGGTCTGCTGCATGGTTTCGTCTATCTGCTGCTCCAGTTCCTTTTGCAGCGCGTTGAAATTGAATTCAATCTTCTCCGGAGTGCGGCAGGTTTGGTAAATCTGGACGACGCGCTTCTCGAAATCCACGCCGGATTCGATGGCACCCAGCACCTCATCGCTCGCGCCAAAGACGCCGCTGAATAGCTTGAACTTCTCGTCAAGTAACTGATAGACGCGCTGGTCGGCGGCGTTGGCCTTGTTCAAGAAATTCACCACCACGACATCGGACTTCTGGCCGTAGCGGTGACAACGCCCGATGCGCTGCTCAATGCGCTGTGGATTCCAGGGCAAGTCGTAATTTACGACCAGGGAACAGAACTGGAGATTGATGCCCTCGGCGGCAGCCTCCGTGGCGACCATGGCAATGGCTTCGTCGCGGAAATAATCCACCAGGGCGGCGCGCATATCGGCGCTCGGTGAAGCGGTCACGCGGTCGGTGCCTTCGTGCTTCTTGAGCCAACCACGGTAGATCTCTTTCGACTTCACGTCGGTGTTGGAGCCGTTGAACAGCACGATTTTCCCGGCGTATTCCGTTTTTTCGAGGAGGAC
>JAMCZD010000314.1 GCA_023473405.1 Candidatus Omnitrophota bacterium | reverse complement strand
TACGCCAAAGGCCTCAGCCAGTTTGTCAATGTTCTCGAAGCCGAACGATCGCTCTTCCAGGCGGAGGACGCGCTGGTGCAGAGCCAACGGAACGTGACGGAGAACCTGGTGGCGCTTTACAAGGCGCTGGGTGGAGGCTGGGAAACGGAAGCAAAGGCCGATTGAGGATTTTTGAGCATATGCCATTGAAGAAACACCTTTTGGACTTGGTAGCGCTGGCCGCGTTGGCGGGAGCCATTACGAGTTGTTCACGCAGCCCCGGCGCCTCGGCGCAGTCGCGCGCCGCAGGACAAACGCCCGCGGTGCCGGTTACCGCCGTCGTGGTGGCGCAGCAAAACGTGCCCGTGGTGTTGCCAGCCATCGGAAACGCGCGCGCCTATGCCAGCGTGTCCATCAAGGCGCGGGTGGACGGCCAATTGGCACGGGTCGATTTCAAACAAGGCGATGAGGTGAAAAAGGGCGACGTTATCTTCCAGCTCGATCCGCGCCCGTTCCAGGCGGCGCTTGACCAGGCCAATGGAGTCCTGGCTCGCGACACCGCCTCGCTCCAGAACGCCGAAACCGATATGAAGCGCACCGACGAATTGGCCGATACCAAAGCCGTGTCAGCCACAGAAGTGGATGCCAACCGCGCGAAGGTGGCGTCGCTTCGGGCAACGGTTGCGTCAGACAAAGCGGCAGTCGAAAGCGCCAGCCTCCAATTGTCGTTTTGCACCATCACCTCGCCGGTTGACGGCCGCGTTGGCCTGCTGCTGGTGGACGAAGGGAACATGGTCAAGAACAACGACACTATCCTGGCAGTGGTGAACCAGATACGACCGATCTACGTTGACTTCGCCGTGCCGGAGCAGTCCTTGCTGGAAGTCCGCGAGGCGACCGCGGGAGGCCATTTGCGCGTCGAGGCCAGCATCCCTCGCCACCCCGACCGGCGCGCAACGGGCGAATTGGAAGTGATCAACAATCAAGTCGACGCCAGCACAGGAACACTGCTGCTCAGGGCCATCTTCCCCAACGAAGATGAACTGCTGTGGCCGGGGCAGTTCGTGAACGTGTCCCTGACCCTCGCCACCGAGACCAATGCCGTGGTGGTGCCCTCGGACACGATCCAGCTTAGCCAGGATGGCAAATACCTGTTCGTGGTCAAAGCGGACGACACGGTCGATTTCCGGTCGGTCGAAACCGGCATTACCTATGAACAATCCACCGTGATTAAAAAGGGATTGCAGCCCGGCGAACGCATCGTCACCAGCGGCCAGCTCCGGCTTGTCCCCGGCGCCAAAGTGAAGATCGCCGACGCCGCGCCCGGTACGAATGCGAACCGGGCCGAAGCCTTGGCGCAGTAGGGAGTGACCAGGAGGAGATTGGCGTTTATGAGCATATCAGAGCCCTTCATTCGACGACCGGTGGCGACGACATTGGTCATGCTCGGCTTCGTGCTGTTTGGCATCATGGCCTTTCGCACCTTGCCGGTCAGCGATCTGCCGAACGTGGATTTCCCGACCATCGGGGTACCGGCCAGCCGGCCAGGCGCGAACCCAGAAACCATGGCGTCGGCGGTAGCCACCCCTCTCGAGCGGCAGTTCTCGACCATCGATGGCCTGGATTCGATGACTTCGATTAATTCGCTGGGAAACACCTCGATTACCCTCCAATTCAGCCTGCACCGCAAGATCACCGACGTCCCGCCTGACATCGAGGCGGCCATTACCCGGGCGAGTTCTCTGCTGCCGCCAGGCATGCCCCAACCCCCTACTTATCGGAAGGTGAACCCGGCCGATTCACCCATTCTCTACATTGCGTTGACATCCCAGACCCTCCCGCTCTGGACCCTGGACGATTACGGCGAAACGCTCATGGCCCAACGCATATCCATGGTCAATGGCGTGGCGCAAGTCTCCGTGTTCGGCAGCCAGAAATACGCGGTGCATGTCCAGGTCAATCCGGACGCCATGGCCAGCCGCGGGATCGGCATCGACGAAGTTGAACAGGCTATCGATAACGCCAATGTCAACCTCCCGGTTGGCACCATCAATGGCACCCAGCGCTCCTTTACCATCAAGGCCGACGGCCAGCTCCTGCGCGCCGCAACCTACAACGACATCATCGTCGCCTATCGCAACGGCGCGCCGGTGCGGTTGAAGGACATTGGCCGGGCCATAGACAGCGTTGAAGACGAGCGGACGGCGGCCTGGTACAACGACAACACGCACCATGTCCGCTCAATTATTCTGGCGATCCAGCGCCAGCCGGGCGCCAACACGGTCGAGGTATGCGACACGATCAAGGACCTCTTCCCCACGCTGCAATCCTACCTGCCGCCCTCGGTCCGGATGCACATCCTCTACGATCGTTCAGTGACGATTCGCAACTCGGTGCATGACGTCGAGTTCACGTTGGTGCTCAGCCTGGCGCTGGTGGTAATGGTTATTTTCCTTTTCCTGCGGAACCTTTCCGCAACCATCATTCCGAGCATGGCGCTTCCGCTCAGCGTGGTGGGCACTTTTGGCGTCATGTATTTGCTCGGGTTCTCGGTGGACAACCTGTCTTTGCTGGCCTTGACCCTATCGATTGGCTTCGTGGTTGATGACGCCATCGTCATGCTCGAGAACATTGTGCGTCACATGGAAATGGGTGAGAAACCACTCGAAGCGGCGCTAAAGGGCGCCAAGCAGATTGGGTTTACCATCCTGTCCATGACCCTGTCCCTGGCCGCGGTGTTCATCCCGGTTTTGTTCATGGGCGGCATTGTGGGCCGGTTGTTCCGCGAGTTTTCCGTGACCATTGTATCGGCCATTTTGATTTCCGGCATGGTGTCGCTCACGCTCACGCCGATGCTATGCAGCCGGTTCCTTATCCCACCGGGCAAGGAGCGGCATGGGCGGGCATACAAAGCTTCCGAGCGAGTGTTCGAAGGGTTGCTGGGGGCGTATAACTCGAGCTTGCGCTGGGTGTTGAAGCATCGCCTGGCGGTGGTCCTGTTGAACGTGGTCATTCTTCTGATTACCGGGTGGTTGTTCATAATGATCCCCAAAGGTTTCCTCCCCGACGAGGATAACAGCCAGATTTTTACCATAACCGAAACCCCCCAGGGCACCGCCTTTCCCGAGCTCCTAAAACGCCAGAACACCATCGTCGAGATCGCGCGCAAAGACCCGAACGTCGAGGCCTTCTTCTCGAGCGCCGGCGGTGGCGGATCGTCCAGCCTGGGCGGACAGAACTATGGCCGCATGTTCTTCCACCTCAAGCCGCCGGACCAGCGCAAGCTCGATGTCTACGGCGTGATGCAGGAGTTGCGGAAAAAATTCGCGGTAATACCAGGCATTTCCGTGTTCATGCAGAATCCGCCCGCTATTCGCATTGGCGGCCAGCTTACCAAGAGCCTCTACCAGATATCGCTGCAGAGCCCGGACCTCGACGAGCTATACGGCGCGGTGCCGAAGTTCGAGGCCAAACTGCGCGAGTTGCCGGAACTGCAGGACGTGACCAGCGACCTGCAAATCCGCAATCCCGAGGTGAACTATTCGATCGACCGCGACAAGGCGGCCACGGTGGGAGTCACACCTCAGCAGATCGAAAGCGCACTGGCCAATGGTTATGGACCGCGCTGGATTTCGACCATTTACGCCCCTAACGATCAATACAAGGTCCTGCTCGAGCTCGAACCGGAATACCAATTGAGTCCCGCCACGATTTCCAAACTCTACGTGAGGTCCTCGACCGGCAACCTGGTCCGGCTCGATACTGTCGGCAAGCTGGATCAGGGGGTTGGACCTCAATCCATCAGCCACCTCGGCCAACTCTCCGCCGTGACCATTTCCTTCAACCTCGCCCCCGGCGTTTCCCTCGGGGACGCGGTAAACAAGGTAACCGCGGTTGCCCGGGAAACGCTTCCGGACACCGTTACCACCGGCTTCCAAGGGACCGCCCAGGCCTTCCAGTCTTCCATCGCCGGGATGGGTCTGCTCCTGGTCCTTGCGATTGTCTTCATTTACATCGTCCTCGGCATTCTTTACGAGAGCTACGTCCACCCGCTGACCATTCTCTCCGGTCTGCCTTCGGCGGGTCTGGGCGCCCTGCTGACCGCATTGGTCTTCGGAAACGACTTGAACGTGTACTCATTCGTCGGGCTCATCCTCCTGATCGGCATCGTCAAGAAAAACGCCATCATGCAAATCGATTTCGCCCTCGACGCCCAGCGCAACGAAGGCAAAAGCCCCATTGAAGCCATTATCGAGGGATGTATCATCCGCTTTCGTCCGATCATGATGACCACCATGGCGGCGCTAATGGCCGCCCTCCCCATTGCCGCCGGAGCGGGTGGCTGGGCGCGGCGTCAGTTGGGCCTCACCATCGTCGGCGGCCTGATCACCTCCCAGCTCGTCACCCTTTACCTGACGCCTGTGTTCTACATTTACATGGACGCCTTGCAGCAGAAGGTGAGCCAATGGCGGTCAAGCCGCAGGCTCGTTCCAAGCCGCCTCGACGCCCCACAGGCCGACTGAATCGGATCGAACTGACGTTCGATGCTACCCCGTAACAGCCGGCGTGAGCCGGCTCTGATCCATGTCCGAAGCTTGACGGCGCGGTTCAAATCGTTTAGGCCTACGGCTTAGATGGCCCGAAACAAGTTCGAACAACGCGTGGTGAACAACGTGCGCGAAGCGCGGGTCCGTTCTGGTCAACCGTCGATTCAGATGTTCGCGTTTTTCATGCCTGTGATTGGCAAGGTCACCACTCCGCACAATTGGCAATAACGAAAGGCAAATCATGAATAACAATAGGCTGTTTTCTGGAT
>JAMCZD010000405.1 GCA_023473405.1 Candidatus Omnitrophota bacterium | reverse complement strand
CATTTTACGCCGCTTCTTCCGGGACCCGATTGAAGCGGGGCTCGATACGGCACCTTTATGTACCGTATCAGGCGTTGCGCTCACGTTCCGGGTCAGTTTCATCTGCGCTATCGTTAGTAAGTTTTGCACGGTCCAATAGAGAGTCAAGCCCGCAGAAAAGTTGTACAAAAAGACCATGAACATCAAGGGCATATACTTCATGACTTTTTGTTGAACTGGGTCCATGCCGGGCGAAGGTGGGGTCATGCGGGCCTGCCACAGCATCGTGACTCCCATGATCAACGGTAGTGGATTCACCGGGAAATGCATGCCGGGGATCATCCACACCGTGTCGGGCGCGGACAAATCCTTGGCCCAGAGGAACCGGGCGCCGCGCAACTCGATGGCACTGCGCAACATTTTGTAGAATCCGAAAAAGACCGGGATTTGGAGGAGCATCGGGAAACAACCGCTTAAGGGGCTGACCTTGTTTTGCTTCATGAACTCCATCATCTTGAGGTTCATCTTTTTCGGGTCGTCCTTGTATTTCTCCTGAAGGGCCTTGATTTGCGGCTGCAAGGCGGCCATGCGTTTCATCGAGCGGGTGCTGGCGTTGGTGAGCGGCCAGAACAACAGCTTGATGATGATGGTGATGAGGATGATGGTCAGCCCATAGCCCAGGCCAAGGGCGTGCAATCCGTTCATGGACAACAGCAGCGCCTTGGCGAAAAAGCCAAAGAAACCGCCAAAGTTCATGATCAAATCCAATTGATTCCCGAAGCGAGCCCCCAATCGCGCCAGGAGGTTATATTCCTTGGGCCCGGCGTAAATGGTATATTGGCGCTCCAGGATCTGCTTGGGGGCAAGAGTGGCGCCGGGGTAAAGAAAGGCGGCCTGGAAACCAAAGGGTTGGGGCACTATGCGCGAGTCGCTTGCCAGTTCGGCCGGTGTGGGCGGGGGCAGGTCGATCTTCCAAGCCGCCAGTTCTGGCGCCGGCTGCTTCGGCATTACCACCAGGGCGAAAAATTGGTTTTGCGCCGCAGTCCAAACCACGGGGCGATGCGAAGTATACTCGGTGCGCGGCGTGCCGGGGATACACCCCAGGGTGCGATTGGCAAACCAGGCGTCGCCAATCTCCTGCGCCCTCTGCCCGTCGTAGTCCATCACGCCCAGCATGGTGGTATCGTGGTCGCTCGGGCTGATTGGGGTGGCGGTGCCGGACACCCATTGCTCAGCCGGCAATTTGATGGGCTGGTCCGCGAGGTTTTCGAGGCGCACCGTGACATTCATCAGGTAGTTGCTGCTGGGAACAAATTCCTTCACCAGTCGGAGTCCGTTGGTGAGTTGTTTCTCTGCGCGCACGGCGCCGTTGGTTAGAGTAAGGCTAAACAGGCCGTCGCCCTGGACCGTCTCGTTGTCGATGAGGCTCATCACCGGCCAGGGAGCCCCCGCGTTCAACGAAACCAGATTGGTCAAGGCCTTGCCGTCCTGACGGTTCCCAATGGTCTGCAAATAATCCTTCAGATCGACCTGCTTCAGCCCCCCACCGTAAGAGGTGAAGACATATCGGGCCTCATTATTTTCAAGGACCAGCAATTGCTCCCGAGCCTTCGGTTGAATCGGCGCCGGCGGCATCGGCGCGCTCGGCAAGATTGCACTCACGGCCGGACTTACGTTGGTGCCGGGAGCAGGACCGATTTCGGGGCTGATACGATTGGTCGATTCGGCGACTTCATTGGTCAAAGGAGGCAGTGACTTTGGCGGGTAAAACCGGTTCATCAATGGATACCACACCATCAGCAAGACAAAACAGGTGACCAGAATTAATATTGATTTACGATCCATGCAAAATGAGTTCAGCCGCGTCGTTGTTCAGCTCGCTTTCGGCACCGCTTTCCGGATTCGAGCCGGCTTCCAACGCCTCTCGAGGTTCAGCCGCGGCTTTCTTTGGTCCAACCGGTGGCACCGGATCATAGCCGCATCCACCCCAGGGGTGACACCGGCATAACCGCCGGACCGACAACCAGAGCCCACGCACAAGGCCGTGAACCTGGATTGCCTCCAGCGCATACTCGGAACAGGTCGGCAGATATCGACAGCGTCCCACATCCCCGAAAATGGCGGTCTTGGCCGGGGAAAGGAGCCACCGATAAAACCGGATAGCCAACAACGCGATAAATTGCGCCACTTTCATCCCGCTGATTTTAACAAATTGGCCTGCTGCATAATAGCCAGGAAATCACGCTCGGCAGAGGCCAGCTTGCGGCGTAAAATGGAAGACCGCGCCACTAAAACCACTGCGATCGGTGACCGGAAATCATGCTGGTGCAAACGAAATGCCTCACGCAGCAGCCGGCGCGCCCGGGCACGCTGCACCGCGTTACCCAATGGACGTCCGGTAATCACCCCGACGCGCGAAATCGATCCCGGCGGCAATTCCACCCAGTTGGCCACCAAACAACCGCGGGCCACCCGCCGCCCCTCCGCCCTGATCCGCAAAAACTCGCGCCCGTCACGCATGCGCATGGATGGCCGCAGCCGGAGCAGAGCTGGGGATCGACCGGTCATGGCGCCCGCGCCTACACCGGCGTCAAACGCTTGCGTCCCTCGCGCCGGCGATGGGCTAAAATGGCGCGCCCGCTCTTGGTCGAGTTGCGCTTCAAGAAACCGTGCTGCCGTTGGCGCCGTATTTTCGACGGTTGATAAGTCCGTTTCATAATGTCAAAAAAGTGTTAATGGCGGTTCTCTTGACCTTAAACCCTGGCGATGAGACCTGCCACGAACCCCCGCCGGGCGAAGCCTTAAAAAATATCAATGGCCTGGGTAGTGTCAAGCCCGCCCGGTGCGGCGAGCAACAATTCGATGCCCAATGAATGAGGCCGGCTGGAACGCGGATGCCCTCATCCGCGCGTGTTCTACTTCCTTATTTCGCGTGGTCTATTGCACATTTTCTACAACCCATTTATGCCGCGCGGATGAGGGCATCCGCGCTCCTCCTCAGCAGGATTGCCAAGCCAAGCGGAAGGATCGATACTGCGGATCTCGTGACAGTTTGGCCCGTCATTGTCCGCGAGCTGCGCGCCGAGTCCCGGCGGCCTATGAATAACTGGCTGCGCGTGTTGGGGGCAGCGGTCTTGGTAATGGTATTCGCGGTGAAATCGGGCCATATGCAAGGTGGGATGGCCCAAATGGGGATTGGACTTTTTACCGGCATGAATGCCGCCCTCTTCGGAGCCATCTGGGTGCTGGGCCCCTTGATGACCGCTGACTGTATCAGCCGCGAAAAACGGGAAGGCACACTCGGGCTGCTGTTTCTGACCCCTCTGAGTCCCTTTGGGATCGTGCTGGGCAAGGGCTTGATACACGGCTGGCGGGCGTTGACCCTTTTCCTGGCGATGGCGCCCGTGCTGACGGTACCCTGCTGATGGGGGGTGTGGGGATCAAGGATGTGGCGATGGCGCTTATGTTGAACAGTTGCGCCCTGATGCTGGCCCTGGCGGCGGGGCTGATCGCCTCGGCCTGGGGCAAAGACGGCATTCGCGTATTGGTTACGGCCGAGATTCTGAGCTTCCTATTCGCTTTCGCGTTCATGGCGGCGCATTACACTGCCTATTCAGTATTGGACTTGAAGTGCGGTCTTAGTTCCAGGTTGCCCTTTGCGCTATCCTCGGGCCGCACGCTGTGGGAGGAGGTGTGGTTGCGGTGGAAGCATTGGCCGATAATGTCAATGTTCTGGTCCTTAATTAACCTTTCAACTGGCCAAGGACAATCCCACCTGCTGATGTCAGGTTGGATGGATAGCTCCTGGATGGACATTTGGACCAGGCAGCCGGCGCCGTTCCAGAGGGCCTTTTTTGAATGGACAGGTCTCCTGGTCATCTTCAGCTTCGCAAATCTTGTTTTGGCAATGCTTCTGGCGGCATGGCGGATAAGGCGAGCCTGGCGCGAAGAGCCGGACTCACCTCAGAAAGCGTGGTTGCTGCGGGTGTTTTGCACTCCACGATTCTGGCGATCTGTCTTCCGCCGCACCATGGCTCGAAAGCTGCAACGCAATCCGGTCGGCTGGCTGCAGCAATACTCCTGGAGCGCGAGATTATCGCGCTGGTGGTGGTGTATGGCGTTTGCCTTGGCAGAATGCCTGGTGGCCTCGGACCCCGGCATCGATTTTCTCTGGAAAAGCCAACCATACCTTGGACAGTTGCTCTTGGTGATCCTGGCCTTTACGGCGGCGGGAAGTTTTCGCCGTGAAAAGTAGAACGGCGTGCTCGAACTGCTGCTGGTTACGCCGATCACCGAGCGTCAGATAATCAGTGGACGGCTGAGGGGCATTTGGAGTCAACTGGTTCCCTCGGTGCTCATTTATAACTGCCTTATGCGCTGGGGCGGCATCATGTCGGGAACCAATCCAGTCGCCGTCACCGTCCCTGTGGCTGCCTTCATAATGGGAGGGATTCAATTAGTCAGCGCGCTGGGAGCGGTTGCCTTGTTATATCGCGATCTAAAGAGGCGCCGATTCATGTATAAATTGTGAAAAGAAGGGCTTCCCGTTTGCGTCGGACCCTGCTAGCGTGCGGGCATGTCACAGATATTCCACAATTCCGGTCCTCAGATTACCGGTAAATCGGTCTTTTTTCATACTGCATCCGCCGATTCGTCTTCGTTGACCCGGCGGCAATTCCTCAAACGAGCCGCTCTGGCGGCCGTCGCGTGCCAGCGATCACCAGTGGTGATGAGCAAGGCGTCAATGTCCGGTCGCGTGCCGAGGAACTCGCGCATATCCCGGTAGAGGGCGCAATCGTGGTTGCCGTAATTGTTGTCCAC
>JAMCZD010000225.1:2245-4818 GCA_023473405.1 Candidatus Omnitrophota bacterium | reverse complement strand
AGGAGATCATCCTTCTCGGATGCGTTGCCATGCGGGCCGGCAGGAAACTCGAATGGGACGGCCCCAACATGGAAGCCACCAACGCCCCCGAAGCCGCGCGTTTCGTGCGCCAGGACTACCGCCAGGGCTGGACACTGTAATTCCTCATTCAGGCAGGGACGAGCTGCTGCTCGTTCCTTTTCTGCCAGGGACGCTTTCCACAGCGTCCCTTTTTTTTCGCCGCGCCCACTCAAGAGATGTCGCGGACCGAGTGGAATCCGTCCATGCCATCCCATGAGTCCCATTTTCCCGAATTTCCCGGGCAATTTGGTTGACCAGTCGAGGACTAATGCTTTAGCAATGAGGATAATCTCAGAGCAAAGGCGATCATCATGTCACTAATCTTGTCGGCGACCAGGTCGGAAAAGGCCGCGCTAACTACCACGAAATGGATCGTATTCCTGGCGGCTTTCCTGGGCTGGATGTTTGATGGCTTGGAGATGGGTATTTTCCCGTTGGCAGCGCGGCCGGCGCTGCAACACTTGCTCGGAGTTGAAGGAGACGCCGAAGTCGGGAAATGGATGGGAATTATTACCGCCTTGTTCCTGGTCGGCGCGGCGAGTGGCGGATTGATATTTGGCTGGCTGGGGGATCGGCTTGGGCGGGTTCGCTCGATGGTCCTCAGCATTTTGGCGTATTCGATTTTTACCGGCTGTTGCTACTTTGTCACAGCGGCATGGCAACTCGGGGTGTTCCGGTTTCTGGCGGCACTCGGGATGGGTGGTGAATGGTCATTAGGTGTGGCACTGGTGATGGAATGCTGGCCTGAGCAACATCGCCCGCTTCTGGCAGGGGCCATTGGAGCGGCGTCCAACGTCGGTTTCGGCCTTATCGGATTGCTGGGAATGCAGTTTCAGGTCACCCGGGACTCGTGGCGGTGGGTAATGCTGGCGGGAGCGGTGCCGGCGGTGCTGGCGTTGTTCATTTTTCAATTCGTGCCGGAATCGGAACGATGGAAGGAATCCATCAAGCGCGGCACCTCGCGTCCGGTGAGGGAGATATTCTCATCCGGGCTGGCGAAGACGACCCTGCTGGCCATTGCCTTCGCCTCGATTGCGCTCATTGGCACCTGGGGATCGGTCCAATGGCTCCCTCTGTGGGCGGACAAATTGACCGGAGGCAAAGTGCCCGAGGCAAAAGCATTGACCCAAGTGCTGTCGGCTGGCGGCGCGATCATCGGCTGTTTCCTGGGCCCGTGGATTGGAGGCAGAATGGGCCGGCGCCCGGCTTATTTTTTCCTGTGCCTGGGTTCTCTGATTTCATGTGCCTTGCTCTTTCGAGCCATCAACCAATACTCGGCCGCGTTTCTTTGGTTGGTCGGATGCGTGGGCGGAATGACGGCAGCCTTTTACGGTTGGCTACCGCTCTACCTGCCCGAATTATTTCCCACCCGCGTGCGGGCAACCGGGCAGGGGCTTACTTACAACTTCGGGCGGATTCTAGCGGCAGTTGGCGCACTCCAGATGGGACAGCTCATGAGCTACTACGAGGGCAATTATGCCAAGGCAGGCGCCTCGATTACCTTGGTTTACCTGCTCGGCATGGTCTTGATCTGGTTCGCCCCCGAAACCAAAGGGAAACCGTTGCCCGAATAATCCTCGTAAAACATAGGAGCGCAAGGGCGTGGAGCGCAAGAACGTGGAGCGTAAGAGCGCAAGGAGCGTCTGGAGCGTGCGGCAAGGGCAAAGTGGTAAGCGAAAAGGGCGAAGGAATGAACATCCAACATCGAACTTACGACATCCAAGCGTGGATTGGGGGGGGGAAAGCGCCGTCGACGTTATTCGCTCCGCCGGCCCGCTCCACGCTCCCTACGCTCCTACGCTCCCCACGCTCCGCGACGGGCTACAGCAAACTGGCGGAAGCGGCGTCCAGGTATAGGGTGGCTTGGGGCTGGGTTCGCAGAAAGGAGGCTGGACAGGCCGTTTGGTCGGGCCCTTGCAAGGAGTCACTTACCGCTCGAGCTTTGCGCTGGTCAGGCACGATGCAGAGCATCCGTTTTGCGGCGCATAGCATGGGAATAGTCAGCGTAAAGGCGTACTGCGGCACGGCGGCCAGGTCCGGGAAGAATCCTTCGCCAACCTGCTGGCGGCGGCTCGCCTCTTCGAGCTTCACAATATTGACTTGGCGCGGACCGGTGAAATGGGCTACCGGCGGATCGTTGAAAGCCAAATGCCCGTTTTCACCTATCCCCAGACAACAGAGATCAATGGGCTGCGCGGACAGCAAGCGGGAATAACGTTCGCATTCCTCGATCGGTTCGAGGGCATCGCCTTCGAGGTAATGCACCGCCTTGGGCACGGCAGGAGGAACGAGTTTGCGGTTTGCGGGTTCAACAACCTGTTCGCGCAGGAACCGGCGGAAACTGGCCGGATGCCCGGAGGTAATTCCGAGATACTCATCCATGTGGAACATGGTCACGCGGGACCAGTCAATTTCCTCGGCTTCGACCAGGGCTTCGAGGAACTGGACTTGGGAAGTGGCGCAGGCGAAAATCACCGCTGCGCCGCCCTTGGCAGCCAGGGTCTCCCTCAAAT
>JAMCZD010000225.1:0-2235 GCA_023473405.1 Candidatus Omnitrophota bacterium | reverse complement strand
TCCCTCAAGTAACGTCCTGCCTCGGGCGCGGCGTCACGAGCAAGGTCCGCGGCTGTGGCAAACACACGGACTGGCAATGAATCGGCCGTGAAGGTCCGGCTGGGGGATAGGCATTGTAGAGGCGTCATAACGAGAGTTGCGGATTGCTGTCTAATTTGGATTGGGTTCGATCATTTGCGGTAGTCTTCCCATTCGGGTTCGTTGGCAAATATCCAGCGATAATAATCGGCGCCCTGGAGTTGTGATCCGGCTTCCTCGTCCACCACGACGGTGCATCGCGGATGCAATTGCAGGGCGGTGGCGGAGACCATGGCCGTGATGGGGCCTTCGACTGCCTTGGTCACTATCCCGGCCTTGTCCGGCCCGGTAGCCAGGAGGACGCAACGGCGGCATTCGAGAATCGTGCCCACGCCCATGGTAATCGCCCGGCGCGGCATGCCTTCCACTCCGCCAAAATAAGGTGCGTTTTGGGCCAGCGTGGCGGGTGTCAGGGCCTTGACCCGGGTGAGCGAGCGCAAGGCCGAGAGCGGTTCATTGAAACCGATGTGGCCGTCACGTCCGATGCCCAGCAACTGCAAGTCGATGCCGCCGGACCGTGAAATTGCGCGCTCGTAGCGGGCGCATTCGGCTTCGAGATCGGCGGCTTGTCCATTGGGCAGGTGCGTATTGCGCAAGTCGATGTTGACCTGCTGGAAAAGGGTCCGGTTCATCCAATGCCGGTAAGAGCGGGGATCGTCGGGCGATAAGCCCACGTATTCGTCCAGGTTGAAGGTTCGACAGAGAGAAAAGTCCAACTGTTCCTGGCGGTGCATCAGGACGAGCCTGGCGTAAACCGATTCCATCGTCCGCCCGGTGGCCAACCCCAGCACCAGGTGCGGGTTGGCCCGTAATTCCTTGGCGATCATCCTCGCCACCAACTCGGCAACTGCGTCCTCATCCGGTCGAATGATGACTTCCATAAGACCATCCTTAAGCGAGGCCGAACTCTTTCTTGTTTTGGTCGCACGACACGAGCACAGGCCGGTCGGGCACCCTGGACTTGAGCATTGCCTGCTCATCCGCCCCTGCGACGAGCGGCAAGGCCACCTGGCCGCCTTCAGCGGCGGACCGTTGCAAGGCGAACATGATCTCGGCCCCAAGACTCGCATGCTTCCAGTTGCAGGGGTGGGCCTTCCGGTCGTCATCGAGCCAATCGGCCATTTCCTGGATATAGGGTGGCATGTCCAAGTCGTAGTTCATGGCGCCTTCGCCGCTTTGATAGCCGCCGGTCTTCGTTACCGCGCGCCATCCACCATTGGTGAGCACCTCGACGAATCCATCCGTGCCTTGGGCGCCCATGCGGCATTTACCCCACCATTTGCCCACTTCCGGCTGGTCCGGAGCGCCGGCTCCACATTCGTAAATCCCGCGCACTCCGTTGGCGAACTGCACAAAGCCGGCGATGTAGTCTGGAGACGGGTGGTTATCGGCCAGCTTGGCGCGTCCGGAGGCTTGAGCCATGGCCCAGGTGGCGCCGGTGTAGCCGTTGAACCAGCAGGTGTAATCGACCAGGTGCGACAACATGTGCGTCATCCAACCGGTGGCGGTCCCGTAAACCGTATGCACCCGGCCGAGGGCGCCGCTGTCGACGATGTCTTTGACTTTGCGGTAGTGAACACCGTATCGGTGCTGGTGGCTAACCACGACCTTCACCCCGGTCTTCTGAATCAAATCACGCAACGTGAACAGCTCGAGGCTGGTGAGCGACACCGGCTTTTCAAACGCAATCAGTCTCGCGCCGGCTTCGATGCCGGCCTTGACCATCGGCGTGCGCAGATGCGGGAGCGTGGTGAAACAAAAGATGTCCGGCTTCAACTTCCGGGCGAGCGCGGCGGCGTCGCTACCCGTTTCGGGACCGCCGAGCTTGGCAGCGGCAGCCTCGAGACGGGCCGGGTCGATGTCACAAATGCCGACGACCTGGAATCGGGGGTTGGCTTTGAAATGAGTGGCGTGGTGCAGGCCGCGCTTGCCCATGCCCACGACGACAACGGTATATTTCTTCAATCCATTCATGTATTCGAATCCTAATGACCAGGTTTGCCCAAGGCAAGCCGGAGGACCACCCGGACCGTTTGCCTGACGACTTCATTCTTGCCAGCGCGCTCCGCTCGATTAGCCTCAAGGAATGAGTACTGTCCGATTTTCTGCGCGCCGGCCAAGGCCAAGCCATGCCGGCGCTCGTCTTCCACATGACGC
>JAMCZD010000246.1 GCA_023473405.1 Candidatus Omnitrophota bacterium | reverse complement strand
CTCCAGGATTTCCTGCTTCTGCTCGATCTTGAGCGGCAGATGGGCGGCGATGGTGTCGGCCAGGCGGCCCGCTTCGTCAATGCTGGCAAGCGAAGTGAGGATCTCGGGCGGGATCTTCTTGTTGAGCTTGACGTACTGGTCAAACTGCGCGAACAGACCGCGCCGCAGCGCCTCCATTTCGTGGTCTTCGCCGTCTTCAAGGGCAATCAGGTCGGCTTCCGCGGTGAAATGGGTCTTGGCGTCGGAAAAACTGGTCACTTTGGCGCGCTGGCTGCCTTCCACCAGCACCTTCACAGTGCCGTCGGGCAACTTCAGCATCTGCAGGATGCTGGCCATGCAGCCGACCTCGTACAGGTCCTCGGGCACGGGTTCGTCCTTGGCGGCGGACTTTTGTGCCACCAGCATGATGTGCTTGCCCGATTCCATGGCTGCTTCCAGCGCCTTGATGGACTTGGGGCGGCCTACGAACAGCGGAATGACCATGTGGGGGAACACCACCACGTCGCGCAAAGGCAGTAGCGGCAGTGTCACGGATCGATCGGACGAATCATTTAGTACAGTCATGGGCTCCACCTGAAATGTAACTTACAAATAAGAAGGTAGGGACGGCCCGCCGCATTTCAAGCGACGCCTGAAAAAAAACAAGATACCGCGCAAGGCGGCCAATCGCGCCGCTGCCGGGAAGGCAGCGGCGACACGGATGCGTCAAGCAGTACCCGCAGCCCGCGCCTGGTCGGCATAGATCATGAGCGGCTGGCTTTCTCCCTTGACCACGCCTTCGTCGATCACCACCTTGGTGACGTTGCTCATGGACGGCAGATCGTACATGGTATCCAGCAAGGTATGCTCCAGAATCGAGCGCAAGCCGCGGGCGCCGGTCTTGCGCGCCAAGGCCTTCCTGGCGATTGCGAGCAAAGAGGCATCCCGGAACTCCAGTTCGGCGCCTTCCATCGCGAACAGCTTCTGATATTGCTTGACCAGCGCATTCTTCGGTTCGGTCAGGATGCGAACCAGAGCCTTCTCGTCGAGATCTTCCAGCGTCGCCACCACCGGCAGACGTCCGACGAATTCCGGAATCAAGCCATATTTGATCAGATCTTCGGGCTCGACATCGCGCAGCACCTCACCGATTTCCTTGCGGTTGTCCTTGCTCTTCACTTCGGCGCCGAAGCCGATGCCGCCCTTTTCGGAACGGTTGCGAATCACCTTTTCCAGACCGCTGAACGCGCCACCGCAGATGAACAGGATATTGGTGGTATCCACCTGAACGAATTCCTGATTGGGATGCTTGCGCCCACCCTGGGGCGGCACCGAGGCAACAGTGCCCTCGATAAGCTTCAGCAGGGCCTGCTGCACGCCTTCGCCGGACACGTCGCGGGTAATCGATGGGTTGTCCGATTTGCGTGAAATCTTGTCGATTTCGTCAATATAAACGATGCCGCGCTGCGCCTTCTCCGGATCGTAATCGCATTTTTGCAGCAGTTTCTGGATGATGTTCTCGACATCCTCGCCCACATAGCCTGCTTCGGTCAGCGTGGTTGCGTCGGCAATGACGAAGGGAACATTGAGCATCCGTGCCAGAGTTTGCGCCAGCAGGGTCTTGCCGGAACCGGTCGGCCCGATCAGCAGGATATTGCTCTTGGCCAGTTCGATATCGTCTTTCTTCGAACCATTCTTCAGCCGCTTGTAGTGATTGTAGACCGCTACGGAGAGGATTTTCTTAGCTTTCGGCTGATCGATCACGTATTCATCCAGAAGCTGGC
Organism: Candidatus Omnitrophota bacterium; assembly: GCA_023473405.1. GTDB lineage: Bacteria > Verrucomicrobiota > Verrucomicrobiia > Limisphaerales > UBA1319 > JAMCZD01. The sequence goes on along the minus strand of JAMCZD010000246.1, from coordinate 3,056 downwards.
GGATTTCCTGCGGAACCGGCAGGCCGGCATCCCCGCCCTTGCCGGACTGCTCGCCCCCCTGCGCTTCCTCGCGAATAATGTCGTTGCACAACTCGACACACTCGTCGCAGACGAATACGGATGGTCCGGCAATCAGTTTGCGCACTTCATGCTGGCTTTTGCCGCAGAAAGAGCAGTAAAGCAACTTTTCGCCGCCGGATTTATCAGACATATTCAATTTTCCTCAAAATATTGGGACATCAGCCAGCAATATCGGTCCGACTGGCCAGAACTTTATCCACCAGCCCGTATTTCACCGCTTCCTCACCGCTCATGAAATTATCACGATCGGTATCCTTTTCTATCGTTTTGATCGATTGACCCGTATGGTGAGCCAGCATCGAATTCAGGCGTTGCCTTAAGTACAGGATTTCCTTGGCGTGGATTTCAATGTCGGATGCCTGTCCCTGAAAGCCCCCCATCGGCTGATGGATCATCACGCGCGAATTCGGCAGGCAGAAACGCTTGCCCTTGGTGCCGGCGGTGAGCAGGAAGGAACCCATGCTGGCGGCCTGCCCCATGCACAGGGTGCTGATGTCCGGCTTGATGAACTGCATGGTGTCGTAAATCGCCATACCGGCGGAAACGGAACCGCCCGGAGAATTGATGTAAAAGAAAATATCCTTGTCCGGGTTTTCGGATTCCAGAAACAGCATCTGCGCCACGATTACGTTGGCCGTTGCATCGTTAACCGGTCCAACCAGAAAAATAACCCGCTCCTTGAGCAGACGCGAGTAAATATCGAACGCGCGTTCACCGCGCCCGCTCTGCTCGATCACCATCGGGATCAAGCCCAGGTTTTGCGGCTCCCAGTTCTGACTATGAATCATTAAGCATTCCCCATCAGTTCGTCAAAGGCGGAAGCGACTTCCACCACCTTGGCGCGTTCCAGCGCCCATTTGACCACATTATCTTCCATAACCAGGACTTCGACTTCGGCCAGGCGCTTCGGTTCCCCATGATACCAGGCCACCACCTGCTCGGGCTGCTCGTAGCTCTCGGCAAATTCATTCACCATAGCCCGCACCTGCTCCGCCGTAGCCTGAAGCTGGTTCGCCTTGACCACTTCCGCCAGAATCAGGCCGAGGCTCACGCGACGGCGCGCCTGATCCTCGAACAGATGGGCCGGGAACGAAATGTCGCCGACATTCATGCCGCGGGCGCGCATATCCTCGCTTGCACCCTCGCGCAGACGGTCAATCTCCATCTCGACCAGCGCCTTGGGCAACTCAAACGGCGTTGCATCGAGCAGGGCCTGCATCACATGCTCCTTGACCCGGCTGTTTATGCGCTTCTTCACCTCGCGCTCCAGATTGGCCCGGATCTCGCTGCGCATGGTATCCAGGTTGCCGTCAGCAACGCCCAGTGTTTTGGCGAAACCGGCGTCGACTTCCGGCAGCTTCGCCCCCGCCACTTGGCCCAGGGTGACCTCGAAAGTGACGGTTTTTCCCGCCAGTTCCTTGGCATGATAATCTTCGGGAAAGGTTAATTCAAACGTTTTGCTTTCCCCGGCCTTCATGCCGACAATCGGATCCTCAAAGTCTTTCAGCGTGCGGCCCTCACCCAGTACCAGCCGGTAATCCTTGGCCTGTCCGCCCTGGAATTCCTCACCGTTCAAGGTGCCGCGGTAATCTATCGTCACCTGGTCGCCGGAAGCGGCGGCGCGCTCCACCGGCTCATAACTCACACGCTGCTTGCGCAGGATTTCAATCGTCTTGTCCACTTCCGCATCGCCCACCACCACCTGCGGGCGCTCGATGGTGGCAGCGCTTATGTCGCCCACCGCCACTTCCGGATAGACTTCGAAAGTCGCCGTGAATTCCAGCTCTTTGGATTCGCCTTCCGCCGGCTTGGCTTCAATCCGGGGATAGCCCGCCACCTTCAAATTCTGCTGCTTGACCGCATCGGCAAAGCTCTTCTGCACCACATCGCCCAGCACCTCCTGGCGCACCTGGCCACTGTACTGCTGCGCCACTATCTTCATGGGTACTTTGCCGGGACGAAAGCCATCCATCTTGACCGTGCGGGCCATACGCTTGAGCCGGTTCCCCACTTCCGCATCCATGTGTGCGAGCGACACGGCCAGATTAAGTGTCCGCTCCAGCGGGCTGGTGTTTTGCGCAGTTGTTTCCATTTCCATTCCTCGTGATGTCTGTATGTCTGTTTCAAATCCGGTGTGAAAAGAGAGGCTCTAACCCCATACCTTGCAGCGCTGAAAACCAAATCCGGTTTTTTCGCCGCATAACCCTGTTATGCGGCCATCTGCCAAAATTTCCCGGAAATTTCCGGGAAAAGCCGGAGAAAACCGCCCGGCCACAGTATTTTTTGAAAGGGTGGGAGGATAGCATGAAACGCAAGTTTGCTGATAGTTATCAACAAAAAGACGCCGGAAAAACAGTCCGCTTCATGGCGCTTATCAGGGCACCCATACCCATGATGGAACGAAGTATGTAAATGACCTCTGTTTTGCGCTTGACCAAAGTACTTGCTGAAGTCGGCTTCGGCTGCCAGTAGGTTTGCCTGAGCGATTTTATCTGGATTGGTTAAGTTTGGCATCGCTTTGAATATTCTTTAATTGGCTTTGTGTGAGAGCATACAGTTCATCTTCAAGTTTTTTGCTGCTGGATTGACCCAGACGGTTTTGGGTAAGTCATTACGATCAAATGAGGACCTAAGCAAAGTTGGCCCGCCACTGGAACAACATTACGTCAACAATAGTAAATTGTCGTGCATTCCCATGCCAAGCGCTCACGTTAATTGTGCATTCATCTGTGTTCACTATAGCCAAAATATAAGCACCATGAAATTAGGGTCTTCGCTTAATTGTGTGGGTAAATCTTATGCATTTTAGATGGCAGGCAGCATATTAAGTGAATATTTTGAGTCGCAGATATTCTTCATCACGCAGTCCATACGCCCGGCACTGGATGGCGCGTATCTTGTTGTTCAGACCCTCGACGAATAATCCCAGCGAGACTTTGTTCTCCGGCTGGAAGTCAAGCGGCGATCCCATCCCG
>JAMCZD010000186.1 GCA_023473405.1 Candidatus Omnitrophota bacterium | reverse complement strand
CGCGCTCTCCATCGAAGGCCACAATCCTGTGATTGGAAATGGCGACCCGATGGGTGTAGCGGCCAAGATATCGCAGCACCTGCGCGGGACCGCCGAAAGCGGGCTTGGCATAGACGACCCAATCTTGCCGGTGCACGTTGCGCAATAGCTTGGCGAACTGTTTAGGCTCCGCCAGCGAAGCGGCGGGGCCGGAACAGTTCAGTTTCCGGCGCCGGTACAGGCGTTTGAGGCCAGCGACAAACTTGCCGCGGAAAACACGGCTCAGCGCCTTCACCGGCAGGAAGAATGGATAGCGGGGATGAACCCAGGTCTTGTGATCGGCAGAAAGACCGCCTGCAGGAATCACGCAATGGACGTGCGGGTGTAACAGCAGATTCTGTCCCCACGTGTGCAGGATGCTGATTATGCCGATCTCGGCGCCGAGATGTTTTCGATCCGCAGCGAGTTCCAATGCCGTCGCGGCGCTGGCGCGGAACAACAGCTCATAGAATTCTCGCGGGTTGTTCAGCACCAGCACGTTCAGTTCGTGGGGCACGGTGAAGACCACGTGAAAATAGCTGGTCGAAAGCAGCTCTTGCTCCCGTTTAGCGATCCAGCGTTCCCGTGCCTGCGTTTGGCACTTCGGGCAGTGTCGGTTCCGGCAGGAGTTATAGGAGATGGCTTGGCGCCCGCATTGTGGACAGGAATCGAGATGTCCACCCAGAGCTGCGGTGCGGCAGTTCTGGATGGCGCGGAAGGCCTTGAGTTGCTGATAGTCGAAACTCGATTCGTATCGGTCCAGAAAGCGGTTGCCCTGCGCGCGGAGGATGTCGGCCACCTCCACGGCGGGTCGGCTCATCCCTGCTCTTTACGTTTAGACCCCGGACTGCTTGCCTTCACATCGGAAAGTTGCAGCTTCGCCAGCGGATTCGCGGCGGTGTGCAGGTGTTCCTGCGAGAGATGAATATAGCGTGCTGTGGTCTCCAGGTCCCCGTGTCCAAGCAGCATTTGGATGGTGCGCAGGTCGGTGCCGGCTTCGAGCAGGTGTGTGGCCCAACTGTGGCGCAAGGTATGCGGGGTGACGTGTTTGGTGATGCCCGCCTTCCGCGCGGCGTCGCCGCATACGTGCCAGACCGTCTTATCAGAGAGCGGCACGTCCAGCGGCCCTCTACGCTCGCCGCGACTGGGGAACAGATATTCCTTTGGCTTTCGCCAGCGCCAGTACTCACGTAGGGTTTCCAGCAGTTCGGGGTTCAGCGGCAGATCGCGATCTTTGCCTCCTTTGCCTTGAAAGACGCGGATGATCATGCGATTGCTGTCGATGTCACTTACCTTAAGGCGGACCACTTCGGAGCGGCGCATGCCAGTCCCATACACGGTCATCAGTAACGCTCGCCGGAAAAGATTGCCGCTGGCATTGATGAGCCGCGCCACCTCATCCAAGCTCAGGATGGTCGGTAGCCGCTCCGGTTCTTTGGGATACGGGATGAAGTCCCGAAGCTCCGGCCGCTTTAGGGTGCGGACGAAGAAGAATCGCAGCGCCGCCACATGGTTAACCACGGTGCCTACCGCCAACTTGCGTGTCTTGAGCAGGCAGGCCTGGTAGGTACGAAGTTCGTTCAGCCCCAGTTTATCCGGCGCCGTGGCGAAATGCCGGGAGAACTCTTCGACCGCCCGAAGGTGGTGACGGATCGTATCATTGGAGTAATTACGACGCTGGAGTTCCTCCAGCATCATTTTGCGTAGTTGGGTCACAGGGACCTCCTTGTGACCCGACACTACTCCCGGTCGAAGCCGAGCGCCTCCCCCTTACGCGACGCGTAGCGTCCGCCGCGCCAGCGGCTTAGTTCTCGTCGGCAATCCGGAAGTCATCATCGGCACACCCGCGCTCGACATCACTGATAATCGTCCAGCCACGACTCGTCGGGAGGGAAGAACGGCGCGGGATCTATTCCCATCGACTTGAGGACTTGCCATGCGTGGTCCTGCTCGGCCTCCATCTGGGCGCGCGTCGGCCGGCCCGCGGCCGGCTCCGGCGGGCCAAAAACGCCAGCCTCGCAGATCGCCATCGGCTTCTTGCCCGGGAACAGGGTTGAGTATCGCCGCGACCTGCACGACCGCTTCTGGCGGGTATGGCAGGGTCCGGCGTACAGGGATCGGGAGTGGCGCACGCGCGCGGAGGAGGCGCTGTGAGATTCGATGATCTCAGCGATCGCGGCGCGGCGTCGCTAGTGGGAATGGGACTTTGCCGTTTTGGCTCTTTCCCCGCTCGCCGTTACTCCTTCGCCGCGGTCTCCAGCGTGGCGATGTCGAACTTCACCATTTTCATCATCGCAACCATCGCTTTGGGGGACTTCAAGATCTCGCCAATCTTCTCCGGCACGATCTGCCAGCATAGCCCGAACTTGTCCATCAGCCAGCCGCAGGCCATGGGCTTGCCACCGTGTAGCAGCTTGTCCCAGTAGCGGTCGATCTCGGCCTGGTCCTTGCATGCGACGGAGTACGAGAAAGCCGGCGTGAGCGCGTGCTCGGGGCCACCGTTGAGGAACGTCATTTGCTGGCCCATAAGTTCGATGGTGATGGTCGCGATCTTTCCGGCGGGCCAGGGCCCCACGCCGGTCGAACGCAGTTCCCCCACCTTCTTCGCTTGCGGAAACACCGATAGATAAAAGTCCGCAGCGTCTTCGGCGTTGTCGTCGAACCACAGAAACGGTGTGATCTTGCTCATGCTCTGGCCTCCATTTCGACAGTATGCATCGGGGCAGCCGCCGAGAACGGCACCAAACTGAAACCTAACAAGTTGCCCAACCGCTCCGCGTTCGGGCCAGTCTCCATGATTGGAGGACCCTGCCACGGGTTGTCCTGCTCAGCCTCCGTCTGGGCGCGGCTCGGTGCAGGGGCCGGATGCAGTTGGCCCGTTCCTCACCGTGGCGGGTTTGCAGGTCGCGATCACCTTTCCCGGCCGGAGAGCGGCACTTGAGAGCACCCGCGACCTGCACGGGCAAAACGGGGTTCAGTGTATCGGATCGCTGCGCCTATCTCGGTTCAGGTGATGCAGGTATCGCCGCTCTGCAAACCAATACCTGCCAAGTGGCGTCCTGTTTCTTCATCACATTCGTGAAGTGGCCCCGCAAAGTAATCCTGTTGCCTGAAGGATCTATAGCGCCAGTAACCTCGAACGCCTGGGTGGTCACCGCAAGAGCCGGGGTCAGTAATCGGGTACTCTCAGGAGTTGCCGAGAACTGGCTCTGTTTAAATGGCCCCGCGTGCTCATCTCGAAACAACTGCTCGATTTCCGTTCGGGACTTGGCGATTCGGCCATTCGGGTTGATGAGGTCCGCGTCCTCGGTGTACACGTTCGCCATCGACTTCGTATCGTGCCTGTTCCACGCAGCCACGAACGCATCGACTTGTTTCTGGATTGCGCTCTCCTCTTTGGAATCATCCCTTCTGGGTGTCATATTCCCCTCCTGCGAGGACAGTACCACCGAACTGGAACTCGGGCAAGCCCGACCTAGCGGCGCTCGTTCCGGATCACACGTTTCGAGGCGTCGGCATTAATTCCGCCCTGGGGAACGCGCGAGATGCTTCGGATCGGTTACGGCCATGGAGACACGGCATGCGGAAACGGCGCCTCGAAGGCGCTCACCGAACGCTTTGCGCGCCCGCACTCCACATTACTGATACTCGTCCAGCCAGGACTCGTCAGCCGGGAAAAACGGCGATGGGCCCATTCCCATAGACTGGAGAACCTGCCAGGCGAGGTCATGCTCTGCCTCCATCTGGGTACGCGTCGGTCGGCCGGCGGCCCGCTCCGGGAGGCCAAGCAGGGAGCGGACATTGAATATGAGCGGGTTTCCACGATCGGGAGTCACGAGTTCGCTAGTCATGAAGCAACCTGTCGTTCCAAATCCGTGGTCCAACCTTCTCGACCCCGGTTTGGCCACATGTCACCATAGCGACTACACGGCCGAGTGTTGGCCTGTTACCACATTCTCGTAAATGAAATGTGATAAATCATGCTCTTCGCGAGGAGCGTTAGCGAACCGAGCGACGGCTGCACTAAAGGTTTTTCGACCTGGGCTGGCGACGCTTCCCATGGGGGGCTAACACTATGGTTAAAACGGAGATCATTGTCGAGGTGGGTTGCGACGGGGGCTCCCTCACTGTCGAAGGCGAGTACCACGGCGACATCGGATGGAGATTCCGAGGCGTGAGAAACGAGATGGCGCTTTATGATGATTGTGTCGAGGACGGCGAACCCGACGACATCGCCGGGTTCCTCGAAAAGACTAATTCCTTCGACTCGCTCCCCGAAGCGCTCAAACTGTTTGACAGATATCCGTACTGGATCGATATGTACGTAGTCGAAGTTCATCCCGAGTTTGTCGATCAAGTATTGGCCGAGGTCAGGTCGCGGGGTGGAGCTTCGGCGGAGGCACATTGGCACAAAGCGCTGGATCGTATACGGAGGGGGGCGGAGCTCAATGGATACGTGTTTCCGGTCAGATCCGTCCCAACGCCCAATCCCAACCAATCCGCCGACGTCCGACGCTGTTTCCTCCGGCCTTTACCCGAGCACTATCGGGCCGCGGACTTGCTCGATCAAGCCGCTGACGCTCTTCTCAGGAATGACTTGGTGCTAGGGGCGCAATTGCTCCGGGAATGTGATTTCAGCCGTTTGCGAGAGCATTGCGACAAGGTCAGGAGAATCAATCCACCAATTCACCATCGGACGAACAATCCTAAATACACTCCGCTGCCAAATAGTTCAGGGCCCCGTATGCCCACAGCCTTCGTAACTCGGGAAGTGCTGGCCCGGGATGGTTACCGCTGCCGTTTTTGCGGGTGCAGAGT
>JAMCZD010000071.1 GCA_023473405.1 Candidatus Omnitrophota bacterium | reverse complement strand
GCCTGACCTGCCCACCGTGGAAAAGGTGGCTTCGGCGTTAAACGCGCTCGGAGTGACGCCGCGCGACATGATGGCGATCTTTCAAGCCATGAAACAGGCCGGCGCGCTCCAGGCCGAGTTGATCATCCGTTGATATGGACATTGCACCGATCCCATCATCCCCGGTCCAGGCAGCCAACCTGCCGCTGGAACACCTCGCCGCCAATTCGCACTTGACCCAAAAGGAAAAGATCGCCGAAGTAAGCCGCGCCTTCGAAGCCGTGCTCCTCCGGCAAATTCTTCAACAGGCACAAAAGACTGTCTTTCGTTCCAGCCTCATCTCCGAATCAAGTTCCACCGGCATTTACCGCGATCTTGCGACTACTCAACTGGCCGAGAACATTTCCCGGGCCGGCACGTTCGGGCTGGCCAAGGTAATTGCACAACAGCTCGATCGGCAATTGCCCCCTCCGAGCGCCACACCCGATAGCTCGAATGCATCGGAGGACGACGCCCGGCCATCTCAGTCCCAAACCAAACCGTAACTATGTTGGATATTCTGCAAAGGTTGATTGAAAGCTTGCGCGAGGAACTCTCTCAGTACGGCGAGATGCTCCGCCTCCTCGAACAGGAGCAGGAACTCGTAGTCCACCGCCTGCCAGCCGACCTTCTCCAGACCGTCACCTCCATCAACTCTCAAGGCGCGGAGATTCAGGCGGCCCGGCGCCGGCGCGAAGAGGTGCAGCGCCAGCTCGCCGCCTCTCTCGAACAACCGGAAAACACCGCGCTCACCGAGATCATCCCCAGGCTGCCGCCCGAGTATCAACCGCTACTCGAGGCCCTCAGGCAGGAAAACAACCAGTTGCTCTTGCGCATCCATCAGCGCGCGCGACAGAACCACCTCCTTTTGAATCGCTCGCTCGAGCTCATGCAACAGTTCATCAATACTCTCAGCCCGGTAAACGCGCCGGTCTATAACGAGACAGGCGGCATCTTGCCCACCTTGCTCCAGCCTCGATCCACCTACGACGCCGTTGGTTGAATGAAATTATGCTTGGCTTGCTTGGAACCTTATCGATGGGCGCTCGCGCGCTGCAAACACAGCGGCAGGGCGCCGAGGTAGTCGGACAAAACCTGGCTAATGTCAACAATCCCGCCTACGCTCGACAGCGGTTGTTGGTTCAATCCAGCGCTGCCTTGCCTACCCTCGCCGGCCCCGAGGGAACCGGCGTCGACGCCTCCTCGATTCAGCAACTCCGAAGCGCGTTGCTCGACCAGCAAATCCAGAATGAACTAAGCACCAGCGGCTTCCTCGAGTCGCGCCAAGGTGCGCTCGAATATATCCAGGCCGCCCTGGCAGAACAGTTGGATGGGCAAACCGCAAGTGCCGGCGGGACTTCCACCGTCGGCAACTCCGATTCGTCGTCCGGGTTGGCCGACGATCTCGACAGCCTGTTTAATGCCTTCCAGAGCCTTTCCACCGCGCCCGGGTCTCTCGTCGAACGGCAATTGGTTTTGGCCCAAGCCCAAAGTCTCGCCCGTAAATTCAACCAGACCGATCAGCGCCTCCAAAACCTCAAGTCATCCCTCAACGATTCGGTCAGCACTGACCTCGACAAGGCAAACACCCTCATCCGCAATATCGCCGATCTGAATAACCAGATCGTCAATGCCGAAAGCGGGACCGGGGGAATTGCCAATGACTTGCGCGACCTTCGCCAGCAAAAAATCGAGGAGTTGTCACAATTGATTAACATCGAGACCAATGCTTCCGATAACGGCGCCGTTGACCTTTCCACCGGCGGCCACGCCCTGGTCTCGGGATGTCTCCTGCTCGATACCCTCCAAACGTATGACGTCAGCGACAACCGGTTGTTAGTCCGCACCGCCAACTCGGAATTACCGCTGACCCTGACAGGCGGCAGCATTCAGGGGGCCATCGATACTCGAGACGGTGCCTTGGCCGACCTGCGCCAGTCTGTCAATAAACTGGCTGGTTCGCTCATCTCCGAGGTCAATCGGCTCCACAGCACCGGTTTTAATCTCGATGGCGGCACAGGCGCACCGTTCTTTACCGGCACCAACGCCGCCGACATCGGTGTCAGCACCACTCTTCTGGATCATCCCGCTCTCATCCAGGCCGCCGGCGATCAAGGAACTCCCGGCGATAACCAGGTGGCCTTGGCCCTGGCTCGGTTGGCCAATCAAAAACAGGATGCCCTCGACGGCCAGACCTTCAGTAAAGCCTATAGCCGAACCGTCGCCGCCCTGGGACAATCCCTAGCCACCACAAACACCCAGATCGACGATCAAAAGGTCGTCCAAAACATGCTCCTCAGCCGGCGCGATTCGATCAGCGGGGTCTCGCTCGATGAGGAAATGACCGAACTGGTCAAATACCAAAAGGCCTTCGAGGCCTCCGCCAGGCTGATTACCACCGTCAATGAAATGCTCGATGACGTCATTAACCTGAAGCGTTAACCGCACAAGCCATATGCGCGTGACCTACAATTCACTGCCCGACTCCCTCGCCGACCAATTGAACCGGTTGTCTCTCCAGCAGCTACGTCTCCAAAACCAGGCCGCCACCGGGCGGCGTGTCCAATCCCCCGAAGACGACCCCGCCGCTATGGAACACGTTCTCGAGCTGCAAACCGAGGGCCGAAGCCTGGACCAATACAAGGAAAACATCGATTACCTCAAGGAACGGTCCACCGCTGCCTACGACGCCATACAAGGATTGAAAAAAATATCCGACCGCGCCGGCGAGATTGCCAACCTGGCCGATGGAACCAAGTCACCCCAGGAATTGCGCGCCTACGCCACGGAAATCACCCAGCTCATCCAACAAGGCGTTGACTTGGCTAATTCAAAATACAACGGCGAGTTCCTCTTCGCCGGGACCCAATCCGATCAGTCTCCCTTTTCCGCCACTCTCGATGACAACGGACAGGTTACTGCCTTCGCCTATCAAGGTAACTCCAAGGTATCAGAATGCGAAATCGGCGAAAACATCCTCATCGCTGTTCAGGTCCCCGGGGCTAATGACAGCGGCTCCGGCAACCGTGGCCTCATTACCGATACTCGAACCGGGTCCGATTTCTTCAACCACCTCATCTCCCTGCAAGACAATCTCCTCGCCGCCGATACCACCGCCATCAGCGCCACCGATCGCCCCGCTTTGATGCAGGATGAAGATAACCTTGTCTTTCACCTTGGCAATTACGGTGCCGTTCAGGCTCGATTGGACGCCGCATCGGCATCGCTCTCAAGCCGCGGTTCCTCTGTTCAAAGCCTCATCTCCAAAGAAGCCGACGCCGACCTTGCCGACACCCTCGTCCGCCTCAATGCCACCCAAAATGCCTATCAGGCAGCCTTGCAGAGCGGTGCCAAGCTCCTAAACACCTCCCTCATGGATTACCTTCCCTGAGCCGCGCAAAGCGCCAAGGGCAAAGAGCTAAGCGCCAAGGGCAAAGAGCTAAGGGCGAAGGGCAAAGAGCTAAGGGCGAAGAGCAAAGAGCTAAGGGCCAGGAGCAAGGAGCGAAGGGCAAGAAGTTCAGGCCGAGGACCAATCAACGCTCCCTACGCTCCACGCCCCACGCGCTTCCGTCGTTCCCGTTTCAGTTTCTGCAGTTGCCGCGTGACTATCTCGGTTTCCGACAGAATACGAACCAACTGGTCGCAATGGCCGAGCTGCCTTAGCAACTTCGCCTTCCGGACAGCCAGCTTTTCCAGATACCGGTCAACGCGTTGAAAGGCGGCCTCCTTGGTGGTTACTCGCGTCTCCATCGGAAACAATTGTTTTATCACCCTTTGGACCGATTCGTTCTCCGGCACTATCTTCACCACCTCGTCTTCGCCGTATCCAGACAAGTTCTCCCTCACGCGATGGATAATGGAGGTCAAAGAATCGGTAACCTCGAGTTCGCGAGCCAATTTCATTTGCCGCTTCCGATGTTCTCGCAGCCGTTCCCGGGTAACCCGCAGCTTCTCGACCAATGGGTCCGGCGCTGCCGGCAACGGCCTTTCCGAATCCTTTTCCAACTCTTCTCTCATGCCTTCACGCCGTCATTGTTGTGCCCGCCTTTGTGCCAACAACCACTGGTAAAACTCGGGATTGTTGTACGTGGCCGTCCACGAGTCATGGCCGGCATCGGGATAGACCGTGAACTTGGGGCTCCCGTCTTCGGCCTTTATGGCATCGACCATTTCTTCAGAGCGCTTTATGGGCACCGTGGTGTCCTTTGCACCGTGAAAAACCCAGATGGGCAGTTTGGCCAGCTTTTTGGCATCCGCCGGATTACCCCCGCCGCAGATGGGAGCAATAGCGGCGAATTTCTCCGGGTGCGCCGCCGCCAGCGACCAGGTGCCAAATCCGCCCATGCTCAAGCCGGTCAGATACACCCGGTCTTTATCCACACGGTACTGCTCGATAACGGAATCGAGAAGCGCGTTAAGCACCTCGACATTCCAGCCCCGACCGTGACTTTGCGGCGAAACAAGGATGAAGGGGAAAGGTCCATTGGCTTCGACCAGTTTGGGCGGTCCGTGTGTCTTGACCTTTTCCAAGTCGTTACCCGATTCGCCCGCGCCGTGCAAAAAAAGCACCAGCGGCCAGGATTTGTTGGACTTGTCGTAATCCGATGGCAGGGACAGAAGGTAGTTCATCTTGATCGTGACGGTAGTTGTCTTCTCGAACGTTTTCGCCTGTTGCGCCGGAACACCGGCCGATTGGGTCGGAGTTGGCGCGGCCAGGCCTGCGGCGAGAAACAGCGAACCGGCACACGTAATTGATTTTGCGTTCATTGCAGTCTTCATATTCACCCCGTCCCAAAAGATCAATCGCATTCGAATGGCATGCCCTGCGCGCGCAAAACCTCAACCA
>JAMCZD010000030.1 GCA_023473405.1 Candidatus Omnitrophota bacterium | reverse complement strand
GCCGTCGGTGGAAATCACGGCATCGACCCTCCGGCCTTCACGGCGCGCCTGATCGGCCAAGGCTTGAAGGACCTCGAACTGCTCGATGGCGATTGCCTCTGTATCAATGGGAATGAAGCTCTCGCTCCGGCCCAGAGGGATGACCTCGGCGCCAAGACCTGCCAGCAGCTCGACCAGCAAGTCCCGCCCAACAGCCGAGTGCTGGTAAAAACAAATCCGCGCGCCTTGCAGCGCGCGGGGAGGAAAAAAGTCCCAATAGCGCCGCAGGTATTCCCGGCGTCCCTCGTGGTTAACCGGCGGTAGCAGGTGCTCATGTTCCTTTTTGAACATACCATCGTCGGCAAACAGCGAGAGCGTCCTCGGGCGGTCATACTCGGCGCGTCGGACTCGCTGCACGGACGCCAATATGCCCGGTTCATCGCTTTTGAGTATTTCCCCTGAACTCCGGTTGAACTTGATGCCGTTGCGGTCAAACGGGATGTGGCTCCCGGTCACCATGATGCTCGGACGATCCTTTCGGATGGCATAGTATGTGAGCGCCGGTGTGGGCAACTCGCCCAGGTTATCGACCTCGAGGCCCGCGTCCTGGATTGCGCGCGCCACGGCCCGCAGGATACTGCGACCGGGACTGTTGGTGCTGGGGCGGAGGTCGCCTGCCACCGATACCTTGCCTCCCGGCTTCACGTCTCCGGACGCGCAGAGGTAATCCAGGAAGCCACGCGTATTGACGTAGGCCTCGAGGTCGGTGATGTCCGCAACCAATCCCCTGAGCCCGCTGGTTCCGAAAGCCAACGGGGTAGGACGACGTCCGCGAAAGGAAGGAGAGGAGTCGATGGAAACAGTTCCGGAGGGCGCCGGGGTTCGTTGGGGCAGAGTTGCTTTATACAGCGTGGCGCGCCCATTGGCCCGGAGGGTATAAGCCGTCCCGTGCGGAGCCATGAATACTTGGCCTTGGCTCAGCTCCAAGCTGTCGCCGCCCGCGGTCACCGATACCTTTGTGCCCGGATCAAGCGCAAAGAGGATCAGGATGTCGGCGCTGTGGTCCGGTCGGTTAACGTGTGAGTACATATCGGACAGCTCGATCCGGTGCAACTCGAACTCCTCCGCCGGGGTTGGGTAGAACCATTCCTGGGATTGGCCGAGCCTTCGAGCATTGATGATCTCGGGCTCGGCGCCCACAAAGGCAACGTTCCGGAGCAGTTCCGGAACGTCGATGTGCTTGGCAGTCAACCCGCCGCGAAGAACGTTATTCGAATTAGCCATGATCTCGATCGCGGCGCCTTCGAGGTAGGAGTGCAAGATGCCCGCAGGCAGATACATCCCCTGCCCCGGTCGCAAATGGACCAGGTTCAAGAGGTAAAAAGAGAACAGGCCGCGGTCTCGGTGCCCGCCTATCGAGCAGGCCTGGTCGGAGCGAAGCAGCCAATACTCGCGGTCCTCTTTTCCGTACGGCTGCCTTTCATGACGGGCCGTGAGTTGCGCGATGAGTGGATTCAACACTCCGTCCACCCGTGACTGCGGCCACTCCATGAGCCTCGAGTAGTGCTCGCGCAATGACTCCGGGCTGGATTCAAATCGCCCCATGGCCTCCAGCAACGCCGGGACCGCGGCTATCTGTCTGGCAATATCGGGCAATGGGCGAAACCCGCTCAAACCGTAAAAATCGGTCAGGGCAACCACCAGCTCCGGCTTGTGGTTCGGGTCTTTGTAGTTTCGGGATGGGGCGTGCAAAGGAATGCCGGCCAGGTTCTCGCGGGTGTAGCCTGCGACCGCATTCTCCCTCGAAGGATGGATCTGTAGAGACAACGGGGCGGCGGCCGCCAATATCTTGAGCAAGAAGGGGAGCCGGCGCTGGAAGCGCTCCGCAACCGCCGGTTGAAGCAGGTCCTCCGCCGCCGCTTCGAGAATCTCCAGGAGGCTGGCGGTCCGGCCTGGCAAGCGGACTAACGAAGGCGAATCCGGGTGCGCCCCCATCCATAACTCGGCAAACGGTTTGCCTTCCGGATTGGACTGGCCGATCAGCCGCGGGATAAAATCGGGATCTCCCCACGGATAATGCTGGACTGTGGGTTGCAAGAGCAGAAGAGAAGAAGCCAGCCAAAAAGGCGGGCTAGCCGCTTCGGGAATGGAGGTGCTGTTTGAACCGCGCTTAATACCAACATTCATAGTACAAAATCACCGCGCCCTGGAATCCCGCCTCGCCCTTGTCCCGATGCGCCTGGCCGAAGTGGAATCTTGGTTGGCAGTCGTTTCAAGAGCACTCGTTCAACTGCTTCGCTCGATCCGACTCCGCCTTCGATTGCGGACACACCCCCCATTTGTGCCCCGTGACCGCCAAGGAATCGACCGAAGCTTCGTTAGAATACCATGCCAAGCATGGCTCTGCAAATTTGGCTCCGCCACTCAATGCTCGGTCGGCTGCGTTGATCGAGGGCCGCCCCGGGGCATCACCGATAGGCCCCGTTCGAATACCCGAAAGGCATTAGTCCTAAGCCGGATATTTCACACGTTGAACGCCGGGTCATGGGACCCGGCCACAGGGACGGGCTTTTGATGGCTGTAGGCCGTGTGCCCTCACACGGCAGGGTGTTGGCGTTTCAAAGAAAGTGAAATATCCGGGCTAAGCCTCCAATTCACCTGATTCTGTGCGGGACGGTTTCCGTGCGCAAACTCAGCTTTCGGGCGTGCCGGCAAACAGCCCTTCGGCCGGCAGCGTTGCGGGCCCGTCTTCCGTGCAGACGGCAAACCGCACCGGCTTATTGCCGGAGGACTCGTACAGGCTCACACCCGTGTACTGGCCCTCCACGTTCAGGATATAGTAACAAACGTTGAAATTCGGCTGGCCGCGAGAGTTCAACAACCGCTTCTCGACAGTGCCGCGCACGATGCGCTTCAGCGCGGCCATCCCGGCATCTTTGGGGGATGCGCCGCCCCGCATAAGTTCAATAACCACAAAGGATCCCAGCGAGAGCAGGTTCGCTTCGCCGCGGCCGGTCGAACCTGCCGCCCCCACCGTGCCATCGACGTACAACCCGGCCCCCAGGATCGGCGAATCGCCTACCCTCCCCGGAATCTTCCAGGCGAGCCCGCTGGTCGTGGTGACCCCGGCCAGGTCCCCTTTTGCGTTCAAGCCGTTGCAGTTGATGGTCCCGTAGAAATGGTCGGGATCGATCAGGCCTTCTTTTACCATCTTCAGACCTGACTCCTGCCAGGCGCGGGCCTTGTCTTTCGGGTTCGGGCAGTGCTGCGGGTCGGTCCGGTGTTTCCATTCCAGCCAAAGCCGGCGCGATTTTTCCGTGTTCAAATCCTTTTCAATCTTGAAGCCCATATTCCGGGCAAATCGTTGGGCATCTTTGCCCACCAGCAGAATGTGATCGGTTTCCTCCATTACCTTCCTGGCCACCAACGACGGCGTCCGCACACCCTCAAGGCAGGCGACTGCCCCGGCTTTCTTCAACGTCCCGTGCATCACGGAAGCATCCAACTGCACGACTCCATCGGAGTTGGGCAGTCCTCCGTAGCCTACGCTCGAATCTTCCGGGTCCAGTTCCACGATATTGACTCCCGCGATGACCGCATCCAGCACATCGGCCCCGCTGGTCAGCATCTGGAATGCTTTGGCGACGCAGGTCTTGCCGGACGCGTCTATGGATATGTTGCCATTAGCCGAGGATATGACAACCGGCTTCGCCCCGCGCCGTATTACAGCCGGTGGATCGGCGATGAGTTTGGCTAGCGACGGGCTCGCCGGCGATCCGATGCCGGCGGCCGCGGTGAACCTTCCGCGAGTTGTTCGATCTTTCATGATACCAGGCAACACGATGTCCGCGGTGGAACTCTCCCCGCCACAAACGGTCAACTGCCGGGGCAGGGATGCACATTAGCACCCAGAGGGAGTTGGTCAACTCACCCT
This sequence comes from Candidatus Omnitrophota bacterium, assembly GCA_023473405.1. GTDB lineage: Bacteria > Verrucomicrobiota > Verrucomicrobiia > Limisphaerales > UBA1319 > JAMCZD01. The sequence goes on along the minus strand of JAMCZD010000030.1, from coordinate 933 downwards.
GATGAGTCTCAGCGCCGCGATATATCCCGATTCGATATGAGTTGAAACACCTCATTGCCATTACGGCCAGGAATTGCCGGATCACTCCACCCGGTATTCCTGATCGCCTTTGGACACCGACAACTTCCAAGGACCAGCAGCATGAGCGCCGTCAACGTTGCACTACGCCATTGAATTGTTGCAGTGCCCGTGGTACAAAGTTCACTTGATCCGCACCGCGAACATTCGAATTCTATGCAAAGAACGACTATCTTATGCATCGGCCTGATGGCGTTGGTTGACTTCTCCCAGGCAGTCGAGGTGGAACAATTGCGGTTGGTTCCGTTCCCGAAGGAAATCCGCTCCCAACCGGGTCAATTTGCGCTTGGACCGTCACTGGTCTGGCAGGTCCCGGGGGCCCAGCGCGAGGTTTTTGGACGACTCCTGAATGACGAATTGAAACGAGCGGATTTAGGCGCCGCTGAGGTTCGCGCGCTGGATTCACCCGGGCCCGCGTTTCGCCTTTCCACCAGGACCGGTTCGCTTAACCTCCCCGCCCCGCCTAATCAGGGCGCGCCTGAGGGGTACGCCCTCGAGGTGCGGCCCAACGAAGTGGTATGCGCCGCCAGGGAACCCGCTGGATTGCTTTATGGGCTCCAAACTCTATGCCAGTTGATCCGCGCCAATCGCCAGGGTGACGCCCTTCCTTGTCTTGGCATCCGGGACTGGCCTTCGCTCCGCTGGCGCTCGTTGCAGGATGACATGACCCGCGGTCCCAGTTCGACCCTGGACACGTTGAAGTTTGAGGCTTCTTTGGGGGCCTACCTCAAGATGAACCTCATGACCTATTACATGGAATACCAGTTTGCTTTCAACAAGCATCCGCAGATCGGTCCAACAAACGGTTCGCTCAGCGCGGAAGAACTGTCCGCGTTGGTCGCTTATGCCAAACCG
>JAMCZD010000230.1 GCA_023473405.1 Candidatus Omnitrophota bacterium | reverse complement strand
GGCGCGGATCGGGCGTGGGTGGCAGCAAGCCGGGACCAACGGGGCGTGTGTGCGGAGTTGGACGGCGCCGCGGGAGGGGACGGTGCGGGTGATTGGCCGGGCGATCAAGGAGTATTATCGGCGCGGGCAGGGCGAACCGTTGCGGGTGCGGATTCGTCATGGTGCGGAGCAGGTCTGGCCCGACCAGGGCTGGGCGGTGGTGGCGTTGAACGATTTGCAGGGTTGCGGGCATGACCTCGAGGTGAGGGTGAAGAAGGGGGACCTGATCCGGTTCGAGCTGGGGCCGGGCAGCCAGCCGGAGCAGGACATCATCGCCTGGATGCCGCGGATCGTGTATGAAGGCGAGGTGAACACGGGGCCTGAGGCCGGCCAGGTGCGGATACTGTGCGGGGCCCAAGCGGCCTATCGGGACCGGGGCGGCAATGAATGGGGGCCGGACCGCTATTACGCGGGGGGCGAGGCGATGAGCACGGGCGAAGCGATCGAGTTAAATGGGTTATCGAGTCCGGGTGACGAGGCGCTCTACCAGCGGGGGCGGCAGGGGAAGGCGTTCACTTACACGATTCCGCTGGGACCGGGTCTTTACACGGTGCGATTGAAATGGGCCGAGCCGGAGTATGACTGGTCGTTCGAGCGTCCGTTTAACGTGAGCATCAACGGGCAGGTGGTGGCGCCGGACATGGACGTGTGCCAGGCGGCGCGGGGTTCGAGGCGGGCCTACGACCGGGTGTTTCATTACGTGGCGCCTGATGGAGAGGGCAACCTGGTGCTGGGCTTTAGCGGTGGGTATGAGCCGCTGCAAAAGAGCGGACAGGCGATGGTGCAGGCGATCGAGGTGATGCCCGAGCTCAAGCCGGTGGTGCGGATCGATTGCGGTTCGGGGAGGGAGTTTATCGACTGGAACAGTTATGTGTGGGGGGCCGACCGGTATTACGAGGGGGGTGAATCGGTAGAATCGAGCGAGGCGGTGAGCCAGGCCTCGCCCACGTTGTATGACCAGGGGCTCTACCAGAGCGGCAGGCGCGGGCGGCTGATCAGCTACAGTGTGCCGGTGGGGCCGGGGCTATACACGGTGCATCTGAAGTTTGCCGAGCTCTGGCTTAAACAGACGGGCCAGCGACCCATGACGATCACGATCAACGGCCAGACCTTGTGGAAGGCGTGGGACCCGGCGACGGCGGCAAACCAGCTGGGCATGGCGGCGGACATTCGGGCCCAGGACATCGCCCCGGACCAGTATGGCCGGATCAATATTCGGATCGCGGCAGACGGTTCCAACGACGCCATCTTGCAGGGGATCGAGATCGAGTAAAAATTGCATGGGAGCGCGGATGACCTCATCCGCGCGAAAAACAATACATTGGCAAAGGTTGTTTTGGATAGTCGCTGTCGTCTGTCCACCACGAAGGGCGCGAAGACCACCAAGACTCCTTTGTCAATGACCAATTACCACAAAAGGCCGAGCAAAGCCAAGACCATCAGGCCGATAGCCACCCACCAATACCAACGAACCTTCCTCCGGGAATGGTCCTCGCCCCCGAATTCGCTGCGGACAAATTCATCGTAATCGAACGAATCATCCGGCAGGCCAAGATAATCTGCCTTGGCCTCCTCGGACCAACCGGTTTCTTCGGTTGAACCGCACTCGGGGCAAACCTTGGCATTAGCGGGGACCTCAGGTGAGCAGTGGGGACAAAATTCCGGGGTCATTCAGAAAGGTGCCGGCTCATTCCATGCCGGCGTATTCCTCGTCAGTCTCCAAATCGAGCCCGATCAGGAAATAATCATGCGCGATCGCCTGCATGTCCTTGACGTAGTCAGGCAGCCGCACCAGGGTTCGAAACTCCAACAGGCTGAACATTTTGATCGCTGCCTCCTGTTCCAACTGCATCTCTTTCGGAAATTATTCGGGGACAGTTTCCAGTAACATAGGTTGGCTAGGTTTTGGCGTTGGGCTCTATCTAAACGTGCCGCGGCCCGTAAAGCCGCCCCCCAAAGTGCCTCCGCCCACTACGCCGGGTCCCAACGTGCCCCCTCCTGCCACACCAGGTCCCAACGTGCCCCCTGAAGCAGCGCTACGACTCAATATCCCACCCGACAGAAGGCCGGGCTGAGGGAATACGCCTCGTGACCTCGCCTGTATCCTCGGCCCTGGCACTGCCCGAACCGGCGGTCTTGGATGGTAAACCGGGCGGTACCCGCGCCACCATTCCCCCGGTTGACGATACGGAGGCTCAGGACGTCGGTGGTGCTCCCACCACTCCCGTCGATCATGCGAGTAATTATAATTATAGTAATAATAGGGAACACCGTAATAGTAGACGTATGGCTCGTATGCGGGGGCCAACCATGGCGCCTCATACACCGGCGCATAGGGCATTTGATTGCCCGGCACCGCTTGAACTGCCGGCGCGTTGGTCGCGGTTTGCGGTTGCTGTGAAATCGTCGCGGACCGCGTGGCCATGCCCACCTGCTGTTGGACCTTGCCTATCGCAGCGTAGACTTCGCCCGGTTGCGAACGCATCGCCCGATCAAGACGTTCGACCCACTCCGGATGGTTTCCCATCCAAATCAAAACGACCGGAACGCGAAGCAGCGCCACCATGGCCGGATTCCATTTTTTTGCTTGCTCGACAAATGTCTCCGTAGCCGGCCCGCTCCCTTTCGTCTTTATGTAATTAGCGGCCTGCTGGACCTCTTCCGGGTAACGGGCGGCCGTAAGCACCAGACCAAGCAACGAACCCGGATACATTGCCACCGGTGCCACCAGGCTCTCCAGCTCGATCGAACTCAGAGGCTTATTGGTTTCCGTAGTTTGAATTTGGGCCGGGCTAGGCGCGTTAGTCTCCGGTGCCGGCTTCACTGTGTCAGCAAGCCCGGCGCCGAGTCCTGAATTGATACAAAGAATCGCCGCCAAGCCGCGTATGATAAGCCGTCCACCCCTTCCGCGCAGGCTCAATCTCCCTACCCCATAAGCCAACGCCGACTGCGTTCCCTCACAGCCGGCACAATCGCGGTCCATGAACCCGAGGAAACTCGACTCTTGCGGTGTAGTTCTCGGGCGAGTTCTCATATTCATACACCTTATTTTACCCCCGAATTCCACCCATGAAAAGACCGTTCTTTAAGTCCTGCCCGGCTGCGCCAAATGAATGCGCAATTCGTTGCCCCCGCCGGCACGCTCACTCAGGATGCCGGTCCTCAAGTCTTTCCATTCGAAATAATCAGGCGCCGACCAATGCCCGTTGCATCGGATCAAAAATCCACGCCATTCGCCTTTCTCCCAATAAACGATCATTGAATGTCACGTTTACTGCCTAAGTCCGCGTACCCTCTCACGGACGACCTCCTGCGATGGCAGACCCCTAATGCGGCGACGTCTCAACTTACCGCGACTAACACCACAGCACCAACAACCGCAATCACGCCGCCAATAAGCGAGCGGGCCCTCAATGGGTCGCCCTCGAAGAAATGCGCAAATGGGATCACCACCAGGGGAGTCGTTGCCACGATAGGGAGCACCACCCCGGTTGGCGTGGTCTTGAGCGCCCATTGGTAGCAACTCACCCCCAGGGCCGGCCCCGAGAGGCTGTTGAAAACAATCCATGGCCACGCCATGCGCCATTGCTTACCGCTGTTGTCCAGCCGCGCCGATCGTTCATCAGTGTTGTCGCCGCGCCATGACCGGACTTGCCGCCGATTGACAAACCACAAGAACAAACCACCTACAGCCAATCCGCCCAGGATACGCTGGTAGGCAGCCGTCGGCCCGTCGATGCTTTGCCCCAACGACTCGGCGACGGCGAACGCCTTCCGGCTCAGCACCGCGCCGAAACCTTGTCCAAAAGCCGCCAGCAACGAATACAAGATGCCCGATACCATCCGCCGCGAACCGGGATTCACTGACGGCCCCGGCGACAGGGCAATCGCCACCCCCACCAGGATGGTTGCGCCGCACAGAATCTGGAATCCGCTCAGTCCAACGCCCAACCAGAGCCATTCGCACACGCCCGCGAATGGCGCCGCCAAACACTGCACCAGCAGAACCGTCAGACGCGACCCGAGCCGCGGCAGGGCCTGAAAAAGCGCCAGATCGCCCAACCCGAATCCAACGCAACCGCTCAATAAAAAATAGGGCAGAGCCGATCCCTCCAGACCGCTGCCAACGGTATGGGCCCAAACGGCCAATAGAACGGCTGCCAGCACCAACCGCCAAAAATTGGCCACCGTGCCGCCCAACAATTGAGCGGTGCGATTGGCGCAAATCGCTGACAAAGAAAACAATACCGTTGTTATAAAAGCCGCCGCCATCTACTGATCCTAACCGTTCGACGCGAAAAGCCGTGCTTCCCCGGCCGCGCTCCTTTTGCATAGAGCCCGCCAGAACCGAAGTCAATCACCGGCAGCAAGCCTTCAATGCCGCCCAGGCGTCTCGCTGAATACCGCTTTTATTGCTGACGCCATCGTGAAACGTGCCAATCCGGTCGCGCTTCCTTCTCCCCAATTGCCAAATGCCACCAAAGAAGCGCCTCCTCGAGCCCAAATAAATGTCGATGAATCCGAGAAAAACCCTTGCATTGAACACGGTGAAAGAATAGTTTAGTTCCAATTGGGGCGCGGGGTGGAGCAGTCCGGTAGCTCGTCAGGCTCATAACCTGAAGGCCGTGGGTTCAAATCCCACCCCCGCAACCAATTTAAGTTGCGCCGCAACAGTTTAAGCCGCTGGCCTTCATCGGCTTTTCCGCTTTTTTGGCACGCTTTCTGAATCCTGCCTCTCACATGTTCCAGTATTTGCCAGTAATGACCAGAAAGGCGCAGAACCAAACATTTGCCAAACATTTCGGCGGCGAAGACCGCCTTACGAGCGCAGCTTCAAGCGTCTTAGGTCTCGGCGGGAAAAT
>JAMCZD010000393.1 GCA_023473405.1 Candidatus Omnitrophota bacterium | reverse complement strand
CCATTAGATAAGGAACCAATGACAACCTACGAAATAAGGGAGGCCGGCTAACGCATCGAGATAATGCGCATACGCCCGCCCGCGGTCTTCCTGGGTATCAACCGCCACCGCGCCCGCATCCAGCATCCCGCGATCGCGCGCGCCGAAGCTCCACTCGCCAACCAGGAACGGGGCTGAAGCCAGGCGATAGAATGCATTGAAACGTTCTCGCGAGGGCTGGTCGGCGTAGATGTTGAAACTGACCACGTCGCAGTATTTTCCGGCTGCCGCCACCGCTTCCCTGGGTGCCTGGGCGAAACGGCTGCCCAGGTAAAGATGATGCGGGTCGTATTTGCGAATGGCATTGCGCACCGTCCGGAAATACGTGTCGGCGGCAAGGGTGATGAATGCCGAGAAATCGGCGCGGGCTCGCTTTTGATTTTCCGTCTTGAGGGTGACCGGTTGGGACAGCATTGGGTCAAAGCTCGGGAAATCGGTCTGCCATGCCTGGTTGAGTTTGGCAATATCGGAGCCAAATCGCTCCTGGAGCAGATTGATCAGCGCCTGTTTACCGGGGGACTTCGAGGGCAAAGCTAGGACCTTCTGCGCCAGAACCGGATCGTCATCTCGACCCCAATCGCCCGCCCAAAAGAGCTCGTTGTCGACAAAATAGCCCAACAACCAGCGGTCCGTTTGGCAACCCCGTTTGATGATTTCCTTCCCAAGCGCATCCGACCAAGCGGCAAAGCGGGGATCGAACATGTCCGGCAAACCGGGGATCAGCTCGGGCCGGCTCGTTCCGCTCGCCGTCAGGAAGGTGGCGTAAGGCAACCGGTGCTTGCCAGATACCGCGCCATCGGACCATCCGCCAATGGTGTTGAAGCCCCAGGCGATCAGCCGATGAATCGTTACCTCCGCCCACGGTTCGAGAAATTCCTCGTCGTATTTTCGAACCAGGTTCGCTTTATAAAAATTCGGTCCGCCAGTCCATGATCCCGCCCAAGCCCGGCTGAAAGGTCCATCGTGCGGGGGCATCCATTCGAGCAAGGCCTTTCGGCGGTCGTCTTTCCAGAACAGGTCCTGGTCACCCATTACGATGCCGGTGATGCCCAGCGAAAAGAACGGGTGTCCTTCAGGAGTGACCAGCCACCAGCGCCCTTTGGGTCCGCCCGTGTCTGGCTGCCCGTTCTCAGACTCGGGGTTGGGATAACGAATTTCGCGGCCGTCGACCACCCAGGCGGTCCGGAAGAAACCGGTAGCCTCGGAGGAAAGGACCGGGGACCCGCCGTAGGTGTCGCGGTTGTTGAACCTGGCCTGGACGCCGGCCTCCTGAAACAGCGGGTTGATGCGGGACGTGGAGTCGGCGAGAAAGGCGCGAGCCGCCCCGGCCTCTTTTTTACCGGCGGTGGCCAATTCATCTTCGTGGTGAATTTTGCCTTTCCAATTGCGGCGGGTGTATTGGCCGAAGCGGTCCACGAGCTGGCTTTGTTGTTTTGAGGAAAATCGTAAGTTGTCAATGTAAATTGTAACGGGCCGGTCCGCATGTTCCAATAGCATTTGAAACCGGAGGATGTGGGCCGGGTCGACTTCGTGCCCCCAGGTAAGGACTCGGCCCAGGTTTGACCCGGAGAGGAGCAGACCTGCTACTCCCAGCTCGAGCCCGAGAGGTGTCACCTGCAGGTTGGACCAACCCGCATGGCGTAGGGGGCCGGTGATGGTCCTGCCGCCCTTTGCCGCCCCGTCCGCCTGGTCGCTGTCCATGAACTGCCAGAGGATTGGGACGCCGGATGCCTCGGGGTTATAAAGGTCGACATCGAGGGCATAGTAGTTGCGCCAATCGGCGTTCAGATAAGCCTTGCCGGCTTTGAAGACAAGGGTTGGATACGCCCCGGGCAAGAAGGTGACCTTCAACGAATGCTGTCCGTGTGAGGGGTGAGTGGAATCAATTTCGATGCGGCATCCCCGGGCCTCGAGCCTGGCCAGGTCCGATTCCTGTTCGAAATCGAGGAAGACTTCATTGGGTGCGGCGGCATTCGTCGTGGAGTCCGCTCGGGCGGAGAGGAGAACAGCCATCGAGCCGAAGCAAAGGAATGCGGTACAGGCAAATCGTCTGATCATTCCGACAGGCTCAGAAAAGCTCGGTGGAATGTCAACCGGCAACTAGTGTGGTGTCCCGGAAACAGCTTGACATTTGTTACGTTATTTCCGGGACACCACACCAGTTAGAGCTGGACTTCTTGCGATTTGCCTTCGATGGCTTTGCCGGCTGGGTTCAACGGTCCCAGGTCAAAAGACGGGATAACGGTTACTTTCTTTCCGATTAGATTCCGAGGCACTGCCCATGAGTGCGCGCAGGTGCCGCCTCAGCCAAACTCGAAGTTGCCCGCAGCCAGCGTATTACCCGCCGCATCCAGAATCCGGAATTGCGGTGCTGCAACCGAGTCCAAGCGGTTTGGGAGATGGGTTAAGTTCTTGTAGAACCTCGAGTATTGCTCGCCGCCTGCCCCGAAGATGCTGATGGTCATGTTCAGCATAGTGGTTTGAACGGGCGAACTGCCGCCAAAGAGGCTGCGGGCTGCGCCCATGAAACCGCCTTCGGGTCGGCCTGGTCCGGTTAGCTTATTGCAGGTCACCTTCAATTCCATGGGGAGACCGCATTTGAGTGCGGTGGTTTGGCTTGCATCGACCTTGAAGGTGTCTTCGGCGACTGCGTCCGTCTGGCCGGCGACTGTTTCGCCAAGCGCGCTTTTGGCGGAGAGAATGGCGGAGATCAACCGGTAATTTCCCAGGGGAAGAATTCCAATACCATTGGCGACCGCGGGTGTAACGGGTTCCCATTTGTCCGGGCCGATTTCGTGCGCCAGGACGAGGCCGGTTACCTCGTTGTTCACCTTTAATTGGCCGGTTGACTCGGTGAATGGTTCGATGCGGACCGACTTGAAATCATCGCTTAAAGCCAGATTGAACGGCTTGGTCCCAAAATAGATCACACTCGATAATCCCTCGGCTTCGGCCATAATCGGGTCGTTCTCGAACCGCCCTGATTGATTGCGGTCTCGGAGGACAAAATCCTCGACAGGCAGGTACCATTGGCCCGGGTCGTTCGGGTTGCGCATGATCTTGCTCGGTTTTGGTTGGTCGCCCAGAATGAAATTGCAGTTGCCGTCCTTGATCGCAATCTTCTGTTTCACCCCGGCGACCTCCACCGAGGTTTCGAGAATCCAGCCCGAAAAACAGCGGAGATTGCCGTAATAATCATTGCCAGGCACGTTCATATACAGTTGGTCCCGGTTATAAACAAAGGCCTGGGCATAAAACACCGGGCGCCACGGCCCAACTGAGTGATACGCAGGCGCTTCCATGGGCCCAAAAAAGGCCTGCTCGTAACTGGGGCCGATGGATCGGCTTTGACCTCCCTGCGCCATAATAACCGGGTCATCGGTAAGATCGCCGTTCTCGTTCAGATCGATGATCAACTGGTCGAAGCCATGGCGATCGCCCTTGGATTCATCGAGGCGAAAGACCATGCGCTTTCCGTCCGGACGAAATAACGTCCCATAACAGGCCCCGGTCGAGGTCGGCTTGGGTTCGGATTTTACCAGGCTCCGAAGGGATTTTTGAATGGCCCCCCCCATCCCATAACCACCGGGACAGGCCTGGGCCTCGGACAGGGATAGTTTCTTGTATTCCAGGGGAAATTCCACGCCTTGGACAAAGGCTCCTCCTGCCACCAACAGCGCCAGCAAAACAGGTATCGTGTTCATAGGCTAGCTCGGTTACGGACTTCGCGTTAATGATGGACATCGCCGGGACCATGTCAAACTAAATTGTGGAGCGTGAAGAGCGTGAGGAGCGTGAAGCGTGGAGCGTGGAGCGGCGGCGACGCTTTTCTTTTGAGCGGGCCAAAGCGGTGTCGCGCTAATCGCTTGCCACCGCACTCCAAAAAATGGTGGGCGCTTGCTGAATATTGGGACGCGTGCAATGATTCGCACGATGGGGCAACACACGGAACAGCCAGGCCGAACACAGCGATCGAACGACCTTGCCCAACCCGCATTGGACAAAGCCAGTCAAATCGAGCGTTCGTTATCTGAGACCGGTCCTGGAAACGGATTCAGCCCGCTTCCAGACCACGCTTCCATTCAACCCATTCCCGGCAGTGCAAAACCTGTCATCACGGTTTCCGTGCGTGACTTACTCGAGTTTGTATTGCGCACCGGAGACTTGGGAGGCGAGGGGGATTTTGTGGGGCCGACGCGGGCAATGGCAGGAATTCGAGGGCATCAATGGGTGCGGAAGCAACGCCCTCAAGGCTATCAAACCGAAGTGGCGCTGGCGTTTCGAGTCGAGGCTGAAGACATGGTCTTGGAGGTCAAAGGCCGCGCGGATGGTTTGCTGCATGATTCAAAAACGGCGCTGGTCGAGGAGATCAAAACCGTGACCGGTCGATGGGAAGGGGTGGCGGACCCGCTCCATTGGGCGCAAGGCAAGACGTATGCCGCGATTTACGCCCAGCAAAACGGGTTAATCTCCATGGACGTCCAACTGACTTACCTCGAGCTGGATTCGAATCAACTGGTCGTGTTTCGCCAGACCTTTCGCATTGACGAACTAGCCCGGTTTTTTCACGAGTTAACCTCCAATTACCTCGAATGGGCGCGCCAACAACATCGCTGGCGCGCAGTCCGCAATCGTTCCATTGAAAGCTTGGCCTTCCCCTTTTCTCGATATCGCCCCGGCCAACGCGCCCTGGCGGTGGCAGTTTATCGCACCTTGACCCGGGGTGAGCGCCTGTTTGCAGAGGCGCCAACCGGCATCGGGAAAACGGTGTCGGTTCTGTTTCCGGCGCTCAAGGCGATGACTCGGGGAGGTCTTGACAAAATCTTCTTCCTAACCGCCAAGACCATGGGGCGGACCATCGTCGAGCAAACGTTCGCCGAGCTGCGCCGGGCTGGTC
>JAMCZD010000286.1 GCA_023473405.1 Candidatus Omnitrophota bacterium | reverse complement strand
AGATTTTTTGCTCAGAACCCCCTTTTACTGTAGAAGATGGGTGTTAAAAAGCCGATGAAAGTGGTTCGGAGATAGTTCTGCGCAAGGTCAAACTCTGGGAATCTCCCCGGTAGAGCCCGGGGGGGGCGTTCATCTCAAAATATTTGTAGGTAATTGCACCCACGTTGGATTAGATTATGCTCTATATCTCCGGCAGCGTGTACGGTTTTCTGCGCTCGCGGTCCAGGTAATCATTTGCGGCAGCATCATCCGGAAACCGTTCCTGCACGGGGTCCCATCGCAGCCGGCGACCGGTCCAGCGGGCGATGTTGCCCAAATGACAGACCGTTGCCGAGCGATGCCCGATCTCGACATCCGCCACTGGTTTTTCGCGGCTCTTGATACAATCGAGCCAGTTCTTTAAATGGTTCTCGGTGAACTTGGCCGGCCGATGTTCCATGGCCTCCTCCGCCAATTCCGGCGGGTCCGACTTGCAGATCGCCCGGTCAATGGTGAGCCTGCCCTTCTCGCCGATGAAAATGGCGCCTCCTTCGGGGCCCGCCCCGAGTTCCATCACGATGTCCCCGGGATATCGGAAGAAGACTGTCGGATGCTGGCAGATGTTGTCTCCGCGCGTCTTGGGTTCGGAAGCGGTGTATATGGGCGGGTCGAACGGCGGCCCTTCAGTCCACACCTCGATCGGCCCGCTGTCGTCCATGCCCAGCGCCCATTGGACCTGGTCGAAACCGTGCGCGCCCCACCCGGTCATCTCGCCGCCTGAATAGGGACGAAAGGATAGCCACCCGGGATTGGCGCGCGGCAGATACAGGTCTTCGTTGTAAGGAACCACCGGCGCCGGCCCGCACCACCTCTCCCAATCGAGCCCTTCTGGCACCGGTTGTGGCGGCAGTTTGTGTTTCCACGGGCTCGGATAATTGCGCGCGATAATCCTCTGAATCGGCCCCAACTTGCCCGTGCGCACCATTTCGCAGCCGATATAGTTGGGGAGCATGCAGCGCTGCTGACTGCCGGTTTGGAATACCCGTTTATACTTGCGCACCGCCCGCACCATGAGGCGCCCTTCGCGAATCGTCAGCGTCATGGGTTTCTCGACGTACAAATCCTTCCCCGCCTGGCACGATTCGAGCACAATTAATCCGCGCCAGTGCTCGGGTGTCGCGGTCACGATCGCGTCAACGTCCTTCCGTTTCAGCAACTCCCGGTAGTTCTGGTAAGCGGTTGCCCCGTGCGCCTTCGCGGCGGCTTGAGCTCGATTGAGGTTCACGTCCGCCACAGCCAGGAACTTCGCCTCTTTGCGTCCAAGCAGCATCTGCAACAAGCCCGAGGCCTGCCGTCCAATCCCAATGAACCCCACACCGATCCGGTCGTTTGCCCCCGGTTGACCGTTTGCCGCCAAAACACCCGACGGGAGTACCAACGGCGCCGCTATGGCCGCCGCGCTCAGGCAAGCGCTCTTCCGCAAAAATGACCGCCGGTTGATCCGTATGTTTCGATGAGTTTTCATGATTACTCCTCCAGACTGCGGGATAGAACACGCACTGCCAAGTGCGATTTTGGCCTGGGACGAGACGCGAGCAACGGGGTGCGCTCTATCCCGCGGTCTGGGGAGTAACCTGGTTAGAACGTGTTTGGCGACACACTCTTAGTGCAACACCAACGCCCCGGATTTCCGCGGGACACCCGCTCCCCAATCGAGTGCGCACAATTCCGCGCGCCAGTGCTTCACACGATCCGCCAGACCGATATTGTTGAGATACGTCAGGTCGAGTTGATTCTTTAATCCGGCCTGGTCCTCAACCCCGGTTTCGTGTTCGATCACGTTGCTGACGTGCACCGCGGTCAGAGGACTGAAAACCATCTCGCTCAAATCACGTGGTTCATGGTGCAATGCCACCGCCTCAACCAGCGGGATCGGCAGTCCCCACAAATCCAGCAGATACGCCCCTACCTCGGCATGGGTGGCGTGGAGAGCCTCCTTCTCCATCTCAACGAGCGGACGCCTTTGCTGTTGGGCTTTCCAGATCAGTTTCAAATAGGTCTCCGAAAGACTCTCGGTTAGCATCAATTTGCCGACGTCATGCATCAGGCCGGCGGTGAACGCCTGTTCCATCAACTTTTCGTCCCCCTCCTCGAACTTGGCGATTCTCCTGGCCAGCAGGCCTACCCGCAGACTGTGATCCAGGATTTGTTCCACCGAAAAACCTTCCCCGGCCTTTGGATTGAAAATGGAGAATAGTTGGAGGGACAGAGCCAGGGACCGGATGGTCCCGACGCCCAAGAGAAGGACCGCTTCGCAGGCATTGGACACCTCATTGGCAACTCCAAAGAAGGCGGAGTTGACCAATTGGAGAATCTTGCCGGTGAGCCCTGGGTCTTGCTCGATAATCTCACCGATTAGTTCCGCCGAGCAATTCGGATTCTGCAACGCCTTGAGGATGCGAATATAGACCGCCGGCACAGTTGGCAGCGCGCGCCTTCGAGCGACCAGCGCCAGAATCTTGTCGTTGCGCACCCGGTTGCGCAATTTGCAGATTCGTTGGAGGGTGGTTTTCAACTCTGCTACGCTAAATGGCTTAAGCAGAAACTGATGCGTCGTCCCCACGCAACGCATGCCCGACTGCACGTCCGAGTAGCCGGAGAGGATCAGCCGGACCGTAGACGGGTAGCGCTGCCACACCTCATCGAGCAACTGTGCGCCATCCATCCCAGACATGCGCATATCGGAGACAATGACATCGAACGGCTGCCGAGCCATGCGGGACAGCGCCTCCTCGCCTGAACTCGCAAAGGCCATTTTCCACTCCTCGCTCATGGAATCGAGGGTGAGTTCCAGCACCTCCAAGATTGCTGGATCGTCGTCGACGAACAGGATGCGTGTTTTTGATCGATTGCGTGTCTTCATGGCGCTCATATCACCCGGCAGACCGGCACAGAACGCCGCCTGGCAGGTGAAGGCAGCATGCCGGCAGGTAATTTGCCGGGCGACGTCTTCCTCTTCCAGTTCGCATGTTGACGCGTGCTATGCCCATCAAGTGTCATTTACGGCACTTCCCAAAGTGCCCTGCTATTAATTATCGGCTTGAAGCTTCGGATACTTGATGCGGAATTGCCGAGACCGTTGCACCCGCTTCCACGGGGGATGGGAGCGCGGATGCCATCATCCGCGTGTGCGACTTTAGCCCGGATATTTCGCTTCCTTTGAAACGCCAACACCCTGCCGTGTGAGGGCACACGGCCTACAGCCCTCAAAAGCCCGTCCCTGTAGACCCGGCGTTCAACGCTGCGGAATATCCGGGTTAGCGTGCATATCGTAAGGTTCATTTTATCAGGGTGGCGCGCAACGCGGCCCTACCGTCCCGGTAGGGCCGAGCTGCCGATCGATCCAAATTTTTTTGTTCACTCGGGCCGAACCTACGGTCATGCTGGGCCTGGTCCATTCGGGTTTATCGTTTTGGATACGAAAATGGGAGGAACAGAATGAGTGAAATTTCACCGCAAGAGGTGAACGAGCTTCACGGACGCATCACCCGTGAACTCAGCAGGGTCATCGTGGGGCAGGACCGTATCGTGCGGCTGCTGTTGGCGAGCTTGTTTGCCCGCGGCCATTGCCTGCTTATTGGCGTGCCGGGGCTGGCCAAGACACTCATCGTGCGCACGCTGTCGGAGATACTTCAACTCAGCTTCAAGCGCATCCAGTTCACACCCGACCTCATGCCGGGCGACATCGTCGGCTCGGAGATTCTGCAGGAACGCGAGCGGCGACTCGAACACGAATACCAGCCGGGCCCGGTCTTCGCGAACCTGATTCTGGCGGACGAGATCAATCGGACCCCGCCCAAGACGCAGGCCGCGCTACTCGAAGCGATGCAGGAGCGGAAGGTCACGATTGGCGGGCAATCACGGGCATTGCCCGACCCGTTCCTGGTCGTGGCAACGCAAAATCCGATCGAGCAGGAGGGGACATATCCGCTTCCCGAGGCCCAATTGGATAGATTCATGTTTTCGCTTTACCTCGATTATCCGACCAAGGCCGAGGAGATCGAGATTCTCAAGCGCACTACGTTGCACGAGATGCCAACGCTGACGCCCACGGTCGGCGCGGAGGACTTGATTCGGGTCCAACGCCTCGTGCTGGCGGCGCCGGTTTCGGATCATGTGCTCGACTATGCCGTGTCACTGGCATCGGCAACTCGACCCGGCAACGGTGAGTCACCGCAGGCGGTGCGCGATTTTGTCGAGTGGGGCGCGGGTCCGCGCGCCTCGCAGTACCTGATTTTGGGCGCGAAGGCGCTGGCGCTGCTACGCGGCAAAATCAGCCCTGAAACGTCCGATGTGCGGGACGTGGCGATGCACGTCCTTCAACACCGCGTCATTACCAACTACCGCGCCACCGGCGCCGGCAAGAGATCGCGGGACGTGGTACAAAGTGTGCTAATGGATGTGCGGGAGAAATCCTACTGACTCGGCTGCGCCTCATTCGCTTGCCATTCATGAACGATTCGACACCCAATTCGATCGAAGCGCACCGGAAGGCGATGCAATCAAGCGAACCCAGCCACCGGCTCGATCCAAAAGGCGGTGTGCCGCCCGTGATTCGAGCCCCACCGCAATTGCCATCGGGACGCCGGGAGCGGCTCTTGCGGCCGGCTTGGACCAAATCACGGCAATCCCTGCTATCGCCTGCCGAGCTCGAGCGATTCGGGAACCTGCTCCTGTTCGCCCGCTCGACGGTCGAAGGCTACTTCACCGGCAAACACAAATCACCGTCCCGCGGTTCATCGGTCGAGTTCACCGATTACAAGGAATACGTTCCCGGTGATGACCCGAAGCGCATCGACTGGCGGGCATACGGACGGTCCCGGCGACTTTTTGTGCGGCAGTATGAGGCGGAAACGGACATGGTGGTTTACCTGCTCGTGGACGTGAGCGCCTCGATGAATTCCGCCGG
>JAMCZD010000209.1 GCA_023473405.1 Candidatus Omnitrophota bacterium | reverse complement strand
GCGCTCCCAAGAACTCTTGCCGCGCAGTGTGGTGGTGGAGCTGAACGGCGAGGCGGTGGCACCGTCGGAATTTACCCAGCGCCAGATCCACCCTGGCGATCGGATGGAAATAGTCAAAATTGTCGCTGGCGGATGATCGCCGCGCCTTCAAGCCGGCTATTCGAAGTTTACCTGGCCGGATTTACAGGGCATTATAAACTACATGTCTTTACCGGTTATTGATATTGCCCAGATGCGTGTCTGGGAACGTATGACGTGGGAGAGCGGAAAAACCGAGGCCGAGGTGATTCAAAGAGCCGGCCAGGCCGTCGGCGTGCGCGCCCAGCAGCTTACTGAACCCGGCGAACGCGTATTGATTCTCGCCGGCAAAGGGCACAACGGTGACGACGCGCGACAAGCCGGACGCCATTTGACCGGGCGCGACGTGAAATTGATGTCGGTAACCGACCCGCAAGCAGACTTGGCCACCTTGAGTTCTTTGTTGGCCCTGCGACCGGCCTTGATCATCGACGGTTTGTTTGGCATCGGCCTCAGCCGCCCCCTCGACGACCATTGGAGCCGGTTGATCGAGCAAATCAACCAATCCAAATCGCCTATCCTTGCCGTTGATGTTCCCTCGGGGCTTAACGGCGACAATGGCCAGGTCCAGGGGACCGCGATTCAGGCCACGGTGACCTTGACCTTGGCAGCGCCCAAAAAGGGTCTTTTGCTGCCCAGCGCCTGGCCTTATGTCGGGCGTCTCGAGGTAGTGCCGGATATCGGCTTGGTTCCTTGCCCACACCAGGGCGAGGTGAACTGGACCATGCCCGATGACTTCCGCGATTATCCACCTCGCCGTCCGGTGGCGAGTCATAAGGGCAGTTTCGGCCATCTCCTCATCATCGCGGGAAGCTTGGGTTATCATGGGGCCTCCGTTCTGGCAGCCCGGGGCGCGCTCAGCGCCAGGCCCGGACTGGTTTCGCTCCGCCCACAGCCCGAAGCCTACCTCCCCGTTGCCGCCCAACTCCAGTCGGCTATGGTGGCGCCCTGGAAGGACCAACTCGAACCACCCGAATCCACCAGCGGCTTTTTGATCGGCCCAGGTTTGGCCGCACCCGGCCTGCCCGCCAAATTAAAAACCAGCGTCCGCCAGCTTTGGAAATCCTCGCCCCTGCCGGTCGTGGTCGATGCCAGCGCCTTGGATTGGTTGCCGTCAGGGAACATATCGACGAAAGCCATTCGCCTGATCACCCCCCACCCCGGCGAGGCCGCACGGATGTTGAAATCCACCGTTGCCCAGGTTCAATCCGATCGCCCGGCAGCCCTGCGGGAACTCTCGAGGCGCTTCGGCGATTGTTGGGTAGTGCTAAAGGGACACCAAAGTGTCGTTGGCCGCGCCACGGGCGATCTTTTTGTAAACAGCTCCGGAAATCCTTACCTGGCCCAAGGAGGCAGTGGCGATGTGCTGTCGGGTTACCTGGCAGGTTTGCTGGCCCAACCCCCGTTACAGGAAGACCCGGTCTTGACGATTCGCTTCGGTGTCTGGCGTCACGGCGCCGCCGCCGATGTGCTGCAGGCCGCACGCGCCAACTGGATTCTGGAACATTTGGTCGAGGCCTTGGGCAGAATCAAAAACACCTTGGCATTATAGCCTCGCGAGTTGAAAACCTCGGTTCGCCTGCTATTTTAAGAAGGAAACGTTGGTCGAATACGAGCACCGGGAATCAAAAGGCCCTGGTTATTGCCTCAGGCATCGGCTTTCGCGAGCGCGAAAGAAGACCGTGGTTACGCTGTCGGATGATTTTGCTTCCTAAGCGGGCGCGCGTTTGTTAAGCAAATTGACATCATGTTTTGGCTGAAGATATTTGTTTTTGCCGCCGCCATGCTGGGCGTACTGCCCAGTGCCTTGGCGGACACCACCAATTCAACGCCGCAGGCAACCACCAATGAGTTCCGGCTCATCAATGGCGATATCATCAGAGGCGAACTCGCCTCCGCCACCGAAGACGGCCTGGTGGCCAAACTCGATGTGGGTGGCTTTTCCGACCGTGTCCCATGGGCCAAGTTCACCCAAGACACCCTCAAACAACTCGCCACGCTGCCCAACGTCAAACCGTTCGTCGATCCGTTCATCGAGATTCCCCCGGAAGTGAAGGCCAGGAAACGCGCTCAACGAAAGGTCTTTCATGCCCAACCACCGGTGCGCGTGCCGCTGCCTGACGGCGGGCGCGGCCTGGTGGCGGTGATAAGCACACCCATTGGCCTGGGAATGATCGGCGCCCTGTTTCTGATCAATCTCTACGCCGCTTACGAAATCGCCCTGTACCGCAACCGCCCCGCCCCGCTTGTCTGCGGCGTTTCCGTCCTCCTTCCCGTCCTGGGCCCCATCCTGTTTCTCTCCTTGCCAGGCGAACAAGTGGAAGCCGCCGACACGGTGGAAGAGGTCGAAGAAGAACAGGTTGCCGAACGCCTCATGACCCGTAGCGATATCGGCTACGCCGCCTTGCAACCCACCGCTTCCGGCAACAAACTGAGCATGGCCAAGGGCGATAAAGGCTCCGGCAACTCCCTCCAAGCCGCCGTTTACACCCGGGGCGAATTCACTTTCAATCGGAGGTTTTTTGAAACCAAGTTTCCTGGATTCTTCCGCATCGTCCCCGGTGAAGCGGAAAAGGACATGGTTTTGGTAATCGGGGTTGTGCGGGGCGAATATGTTGCCCGCCGGATTGCCCGGATTACCAGCAGCGAAATGCATGTCCAATTGCTGAAGGGCGGCCCACAGGAGGTGGGCGTCAACTTCGGGGAAATCACCCGGGTTGAAGTTCGACACAAAGACGCCAAGGCCTGATTCTCAAAGCGCGTATCGATACTATCCCTCCAGCAATCTTTGCGGCATGCCAAATTAGAAAAACTATGAAATATAATACGGTGCTATTATTCGGCGCCCCGGGCGCGGGCAAAGGTACCCAAGGCAAGGTCCTCGGCACTGTCCCAGGCTATTTCCATATCGCTTGCGGCGACGTGTTCCGCAACCTCACCGTGGAAAGCGAATTGGGCCGAGTCTTCCTGGAATATTCCGGGCGCGGGGAACTGGTGCCCGACGAATACACCATCCGGCTCTGGCGGGAGGCCGTCGAGGGTCGAAAGCAAGGCGCCCAGTTTCAGCCCAAACGCGATATGCTGGTCCTGGACGGTTTGCCGCGCAGCCTCACGCAGGCACAGATGCTGGCCGATGCCTTGAATGTGCTGGCCATATTCAACCTGATCTGCCCGGACCGATCCAAACTCATCGCCCGATTACAGCGGCGCGCCCTGCGCGAAAATCGGCTTGACGACGTCAATTATGAGGTCATCCTGCAGCGCTTGGACGTATATGAACGGGAAACCAAGCCCGTGCTGGACTTTTACGGAGCGCAACTGGTTCATACCATCGATGCCACGCAGCCGCCGATTGTGGTCTTGCATCAACTGTTGGAAGTCTTGACTAAACTCTGATCGCGGATTATGCCTGAACAATTTGGAGCCTTTACCGCCAGCGAACTCTATTGCCCGAATTGCCGCCAATCACAACCGGTGCGGGAAAGACTGCTGCTCGTATTGCCTTCCGGCGAACTCTACGAATATCTCTGCTCCCAGTGCGCCGCTTCCCTCGGCAAACGAACTGTCTCCGGCCCCAACCTCAGCACACCGCCGCGCCGTCCCGTTAGAATCCCCGGAAAACTATCGTAAGAGCGTGGGAGCGTAAGAGCGTAAGAGTGGAGGAGCGCAATGGTCTTTGCTGATCCCAATATCCTCCACGCTCCCACGAAATCTTTGCCGTTGCCAACCTTTACTGATTATGGCAGGTATCAATAATGCCAACGTTACGCATTGTTTTTCTGGGCACGGCCGAGTTGGCATGTCCCATCCTGGAAGCCATTGCGGGGGCGACTGATTTCCAAATCGTCGGGGTCGTCACACAACCCGATCGCCCCAAAGGACGCGACCTCCACCTGCTCCCGCCGCCGGTAAAGGAATTGGCCATGCGACTGGGCCTGCCCGTTTTCCAACCGGACCGGCTCCGTTCCGAGGGGGCGGTTCAGGCCTTTGCCCAATGGCACCCCGACCTGATCCTCGTGACGGCCTATGGACAGATACTCCCTCCGTCGGTCCTGGCGCTGCCGGCTTTCGGTTGCCTGAATGTCCACGCCTCCTTACTCCCCAAATACCGCGGAGCGGCTCCTATTCAATGGGCCCTTCTAAACGATGAGGCGGAGACCGGAGTCACCATAATGAAAATGGACGAGGGACTCGATACCGGCCCCATACTGTCCCAGCAGGCAACCCCGATTTCGCCCGCCGATGACGCCCAAACCCTGCATGATCGCCTGGCTCAATTCGGCGCCCGGCTGCTGCTTTCAACCCTGCCGGATTACCTCGCCGGCAAAATCGCCGCCCGTCCGCAACCTGCTGAAGGGGTCACTCATGCACCCAAAATTCATAAGGAAAATGGCCGCCTGGACTGGCGCTTGCCGGCCCGCGTATTGTGGAACCAGGTCCGCGCCCTAACCCCTTGGCCCGGCGCCTTCACCTATCAAGCCGCTCAGCCCCAACCTCAATTGCTGAAGATTTGGCAAACCGAGATTGCTGAATCTCTATCCGGTGCCCCAGGCGAAGTTCTGCGCGCCGATTCCGGCGGCCTGATCGTTGCCTGCGGACGGAATGCCTTGCGCATCCTCGAACTCCAGCGCGAGGGCAAACGCCGCCTGAATGCCCGCACCTTCCTTGCCGGGAGCGACCTCCAGCCGGGCCAAATCCTGGGATGAATCAGGCTGAGTCCAGCCACGGCGAGGTTCACAGTCGATTTGAACAGCAAGCCGATTTTGTCAACCATTTGTTTGACACCATAGCGGCGCGCTATGGTTTGATCAATGACCTCCCCAGCCTCGGTTTGCATCGCTGCTGGAAACGGCGCGTGATGCGACTGGCCCAGATCT
>JAMCZD010000250.1 GCA_023473405.1 Candidatus Omnitrophota bacterium | reverse complement strand
CGTCGTTGATGATTTTCACCGGCCGCTTAAAGGCAGCTCGGTAATCAAACGCGACCCAACCTTTCCCCAGGTTATGCGGTTCGGCGATGGGACGGTTGTGACAGACCGGTCCGGGGTAGCCGATGGATACCACGTCATAATTCCAGTCTTTCGCGAGCTTCCGCACGCCCGCCGCCATCGTCGCCGGGGTCAGCCTGGGGCCGGACTCGAATTCGCGGCGTTCCTTCTGTCCGGTTGCGAGAATTTTGACGTGGGTCCCGCCAATATCAATGACCAGCACATTCATAAATCAGACGTTTGTTTCTTGAGTGCGGCGCTTTTGGACGCGATTACCGCCAGCAATTCGTTCCAGGATTTCACAAATGATTTTGCGCCCTCGTCCTGAAGTTGCGCGGCCAGGGCGTGCACATTGATGCCGGCCTTGGCAAACTCAACCAGGACTTTTTCGCAATCGCCGCCGTCCGCCGCCATGATCGGGCCGATTTCTCCGTGATCGGCGAGGGCTTTCAACGTCGCCTCGGGCATCGTGTTCACCGTGAACGGCGAGGCGAGGGCTTTGATGTAGAGAATGTCCGAGGCTTTGGGATCCTTGGTGCCGGTGCTGGCCCACAGCAGGCGTTGCGGCCGGGCACCGGAATTATACGCGCGCTGTGAGCGTGGAGTATTTAACAGTTCGAGATAGGACTGATAAATGCGACCGGCAATGGCGATGCCGAGCCGGTTGTTCAATGTCTTCGGAACTTTGCCCGCCACGGCGGCGTCCCAACGGCTGATAAATATCGAGGCCACGGAGGCGACCTGGGGGTTGAGACCGGCGGCGATGCGCCGTTCAATGCCGCGCAGGTATGCCTCGGCTGCCGCCACGTATTGCTCGCGGGAAAACAGCAGCGTCACGTTAACCGGCGCACCCGCAAAAATCGCCTCCTCGATGGCCGGCAAACCTTCCTTGGTTCCAGGAATCTTGATGAACAAATTGGGCCGTCCCGCCCGCGCGGAAAGTTCATTGGTGGCGGCGATGGTGCTGGCCGTGTCGTGCGCCAATAGCGGCGACACCTCCAGCGACACCCAGCCGTCCACACCATTCGTGCGGTCGTGAATCGGCCGGAACAGGTCGGCGGCACGGGTGAGATCGTCCAGCGCCAGGTCGAAAAAAAGGCTCTCGCCGGATTTCCCCTTCGCCAGTTCCTCGCGGATGGCAACGTCGTAGGCGACGCTGTTCTTGAGGGCGTGATCAAAGATGGTCGGGTTCGAGGTCAGCCCGGTTACCGACAGTTCGTCAATGTAGCGTTTAAGCGTGCCGCTGTTGAGCAGGTCGCGCGTGATGTTGTCTAGCCAGAGGCTCTGGCCTCGGTCGTGCAGTGTTTGGGTGGCTTTCATAATTTTCAGTTTGCAATGGTCTCCACGCAGGAACGTAATACTGAGCGCGCAATTATCAATTCTTCGTCCGTGCGAATGACGCGAACCGTGACGCGACTGGATTTCTTGGAAATCACCGCCGCAGTCTTCGCGTTGCGCGACTTATCCAGTTCGATGCCGAGAAAGTTCAATCCTTCACAAATGCGGGCGCGGACGACAGGCGCATTTTCGCCGATGCCGCCGGCGAAAACGAGAGTCTCCAATCCACCGAGCGCGGCGGCGTATGCGCCGATCCATTTTTTCGCTTGATAACAAAACAGTGCAACCGCTTCCGTCGCGCGCACGTCCTGCTTCTCATGGTCAAGGAGTTCGCGCATGTCAGAACTGGTCTCCGAAACGCCGAGCAGACCGGACTCATGGTTGACCATTTTGTAAAATTGGCTGGTGGTTATTTGTTCGGTGCGCGCCAGATATGGCGCGAGGCCGGGGTCCAAATCACCGGAGCGCGTGCTCATCACCAATCCAGCGGTTGGCGTGAAGCACATGCTGGTGTCAATGCCTTTACCATCGCGAACGGCGGCCAGGCTCGCGCCGTTGCCGAGATGGGCGAGGATCACGCGCCCTTTTTTTGCCGCCGGGTCGCCCAGGCGCGCGAGTTCTTCCATCAGATAAGCGTAGGACAATCCGTGAAAACCGTAGCGCTGAATACCCTTGGCGTCGAAGCGGCGCGGAATCGGCAGCAGCTTGGCCACGCGCGGCATGGTCTGGTGAAACGCCGTGTCGAAGCACGCCACTTGCGGCAGTTTCGGATGCCGCTGCCGGAACGTCTCAATCAGTTCAATCTCGCGCGGCAGATGATCCGGGTCGTTTGGGCTGATACGATGCAGTTCATCCAGTAATTCCTTGGTAACAATCTCCGGCTCGGTGTGTTTCATCCCATGAACCACGCGATGTCCGACGGCTTTGACCAACGCGAAATCAATTTGCTTTTCGAGCCAGTCAATCAGGGTGTTCGCCGCCGATTTGTGATCGGCAGCGGCGAGTTTACGGCCCTGCGGCTTTTTCTTCGTCGGTTCAGTAAACGTCAGGTTCGTTCCGCTCAAGCCGATGCGATCAACTTTTCCATGCAGTCCTCGCTTCAGAGGTTTGACCGCTTCATAAAGCGCGAACTTGATGCTCGACGAGCCGCCGTTGATGGTCAGGATGTGTGCGTTATTTGGTTTCACGGATGAACACTTCATAATGCCCGTGGATGCTTTCCCGCCCGCCAGTGCGCTTCAATTTGTTCCAGAGTCGGGGCCAACGCCGTGCCAAGGGCGCTGACCGTAAAGGTGATGCCGGCCAGAATGATCAGTTTGCGTCGCCGGAAGCGGTTGGTCAGAGCACCTCCCATGACCGCACCCAAAACGGCACCAACCAAAACGGCACCAACCAAGACGGCACTAACGACAATCTCCTCCATGATTGCGGACAGGGAAAACTGTTTTTTAATGAACAGAATGGCCCCGGAAATAACGCCCGTATCATAGCCGAAGAGCAGGCCACCAACGGCCGCGATCCCCACCGCGACATAAACAAACGGTTTTATCTCCGATTTAGCCTTGCTTTCCATTGGTCTCACTCCTTTCCGCCGGAACCGTTTCTTCTCTGCGCCACGTGGCGACGCGCACCATGAAGTCGTTGACTTCCCAATGCCCGGCGTCCGGCCAGTAGAAAGTGAATTTGATCTGCGTGCCTTCGGGCAGCGGCTTGGTTGGAAGGTCGGCCATGTGGATTCCCAGCCCAGCATCGTGAGTCTTCAGGTCGTGGCAAGTTTTCCAATCATCGGCCGTCCAATGAATGACTGCCGGAGCCATCAACTCGATACGCAGGATTTTGCCGGGCGGCAGCGAACGCAGCTTGTGGTTGAACCGCCACGTCAGGCGCGGGGAAACCATTTTTTCCTTCAGATACCGTTGGGCGGTTAGCGGCGGTTGGTCGAAGATTTGCCCGTCGCGCAGCGAGTGGCGCAGCTTGAGATACTCGGCGTGCGCCCAGACCAGCGGCATGGCCGAACCGGAAGGCCGTCCGCAATGCAGTTCACGCTCCGCAATGTCGGGTGAATCCCAGACTTGCTCGGAAATAAAACCGCTTTCGTTGGCAAAAGATTCCATGGCGGATAAAAGTTGTTTGGCGATTGCCTCATGGCCGGCGGCCAGTTCGTAGTGCGCCCGCTCGCCTGTGAGCAGCGGCCAACCACGACCGATTCCCGTTCCATCAAACGGCGAACCATCCTCATGCTCGCCATAACCGTCGTCGTTGTAGCGATGCCAGGTGGCACCGTTCGGCGTCTCCACCTTGAGCAAGGCGTCAATGATTTTGGCGGTGTCGCTCAAAAACCCAGGGTCAATGCGTTGGGATCAAATAAATGTTTTGCCTCTTCAACCGTCTCGGACGACGCGCCGGCGGCGGCGTAGTGCTGCGCCAAACGTTCACGGGCGTATTCCACCAGCGTCTTGCTGGTGGCGAGGCGAAATTTCCAAAGGGTGTCGTCGGAGACACTGCGAAGGTCCTGCTCCAAAGTATCCGACTTCCCCAGCCAGCGGCCTTTGCCACACGCCCTTGTCCAAAGCTCATCCGCCGCCGCCGAATCCCAAGTTGGCATGTGAACCCCGTTGGTCACATGGCCGATGGGCACTTCGTCCGACGGCCAGTTGGGAAATAGCGGCTCAAAAAGATGGCGGCTGACTTTTCCATGCAAACGGCTCACGCCATTCACCGATCCACTGCCACGGATGGTCAGATAAGCCATGTTGAAACTTACCGACGCGTCGTTCGGATTCTGGCGGCCCAAGGCCAGCAAATCGTAAAGGGAAACCCCAAGTTTCTTCTCCGCATAACCACCGAGGTATTGCTCGATGAGGGCCGGAGTGAAACGATCAAAGCCGGCGGACACTGCCGTGTGGGTGGTAAAAAGATTTCCAGGGCGTGTGGCGGTCAGCGCGACTTCAAATGGCTGCGCATTGTCCTGCATGAAACTGCGGGCGCGTTCCAACGCCACAAAGGCCGCATGAAGTGTATAGACCTCGGCGATGAGCGCCTGCGACCAATAAGTAGGCGAAACGGCGAAGGCTCCCGCACATAGGATACTTGCTATGCGAAGAGCACTCGATGGCTTATGATACGGTGACAGGGACGCAGTGGCGAAGCGCACGGCCACCAGATACAGCAACCCGACCGTGACCGCACCCCACAACGCCGAGAAGGCGTTCATCCGCCAGGCAAAGTCGCGATAAGCGACGAGATGTGACCAGGCCCAGCCTAAAAGAGAGTAGAGCGGATAACCGGTTGGGTGCGGCAAGCCCAACGTGGGCACGGTGAACTGGAACTCGCCGGCGTCGGCAGGAAGGAGGCCGGGTGCGAGGGTATGAAGGTATAGCGCCAGGGTCGCGAGGGCTATACCTTTATGTGCCCTGGAGCGGGGCGCGTGCCACCTATTTGCACGTTGCCCTGGCCCCAGGACAGACACTCCACGTCTACGAATCGTCGCTCCGTGGGTTTCTCACCTGGGTAACCGGCTCTACCTTCGCCGGAGAACTGCGGACACCGGCAGAGGCGTGGGCGCAACT
>JAMCZD010000127.1 GCA_023473405.1 Candidatus Omnitrophota bacterium | reverse complement strand
GAGTCGGAGTTGCTCGACATTGATCATCTGGCGTTTCATCGGAACGGCCATGGTGACTCCGAGCACCGCGAGCAGGAATATCCAGGCGAGCATGAGATGGATGGGCAATGACTGCCCGTTGAGCATGATATACGCCGCAAACGCCGAGACCAGGGTGCTGCCGGTCGAGTATCCGGCCGAGCTGGCGGTGGACTGCATGCAATTATTCTCGAGAATGGTCATTGGGGTCTTGACCAATCCAATCGAGTAAAGGCTGGTCCAGATGGCATAGGACAGGATGCAAGCGGTGATGGCCACCCCGAAACCCCATCCTGCTTTTAATCCTATATAAAGATTTGTCAATGATAATACACCGCCCAAAACCGAGCCCATCAACACGGCGCGCCAGGTGAGTTGGAGCAGGGTGTCTCCACGCCCCTTGTAGACTTGCTCGAACCATTGTTGCTCGATTTGATCGGGGGTGCCTTTGAAACCGGCGACGGGCAATGGGGAGTCGTCTTCTGGAACGGCGTCTGGAACGGATTTTCCGAGGGCTGGCAATTCGAGGTTTGGGTCACCGTTCGGGAGGGTAATATCGCCGGCAAAATCCTCGGCATTGGATTGGTTGATCGGACGGCCGGCAGGCGCGGATCCGGGGATCATGTCGGTAGGCTTATGTTCCATGCGGTGTTCTCCATAAAATCAGACCAATCGCGCCGGGGACACTTGGACAATGGATGCCTTTCGGGGGCGAACCCGGGTTTGATGGGTGCATCAACGAGTCATTGGCGCGCCGCATCCGTTTTTTCACATCCATGGTGCGATAGGATATATGTGCCATCGATTTTTGAATCGATACGATCTTCTTTAAAATGACACAAAAGGATTCAACTTGCGAACGGAAGCACGGGCGTGTTTTGAAACACGCTCTTAGACCAGGGAGACGCTGCCGGCGCCGGCAATGGGCCGGAACACCTCGGCGTTGATTCCCCAGTTGGACAGGGTCTTGATTGTGGTTTTTGTGTGGGGCTTCTCGACCAGGACCATGACGCATCCGCCAAGGCCGGCCCCGGCCATTTGGGCGCCTTTAACGCCGGGGAGCCGGCCGGCGAGGTCCACCATACGGTCCAGTTCGGGCAGGCTGCAACCGTAAGCGCCGGGGATGCTGGAAATATCGCCGGTGTCGAGCGACGGATCGGCGCCGGCGCGGGAAATGAATGCGTCCGGTGAAGGCGCGCGGCGTTTCCATTTGCCCCGGCCGGAGTTCTGTGAAACGCGGTCTCCATTGTGTGAGATGAGCATCAGGCGGCCCAGCTCCGCGGCGTTATTTGAGCGCAGGAGATTCAGGCACTTTTCGGCCCGCGCCATCTCGCCCAGGCCGAAAAGCACGACATCGCGAACGGCGTAACCAGCGGGAGGGGAATCATGGGTGGAGAACAGCCGTTCGAGGGCGAGCCGGTCGGGGTCGGCCAATTGTTTCAGGAGGACCTGCACCTCGGCGCGCGAGATGCGGGCGGGCAACTGGGCCAAAGACCGGCTGAGATCGCTCCAGGGTATTTCGAGGTGGGAACAGGAAATGTCGCGCAGATGATTGATTTTCGGGGCGAGGTCAGGCCGGATGCGTTTGAAATAGACGCGTCCGATATGGTAAGCGGCGACTCTTTCATTAAAGGCATGCCTGGCCTTCGAGGATTTGCCGGCATAGATATTCGAGTTGCACACCACCAGGTTGTGGTCGCCGAAAAAGGGGGCTGTCCCTTCGATTTGAAACGGGAAAAAGCCCACGCGCGTCACGTAACCGCGCCGGGAAAGCTTGATTGCGGCGTGATCGGCGGCGCCGCCTCGGGTGCCGACAAACCATTCGCCCTCGCCGCACAAGCTGACGAGCCGTCGCGCGCTGACGGGCAGACGATTGAACGAAGCGACAGCCTCGGCGGCGGCAACCACCAGGGCCGACGATGAGCTCAAACCGGCTCCCATCGGGATATCGCCGAGCACCATCAGGTCCATGCCGCACAGGCGCTGGTCGCGGAACCGTTCCTGGAGGCGGAGGAGAGCGGCCTTGATGTAATTGGCCCAATCGCCGCGGGCCTCTTCGAGGATGCGCCGCAGGCGCGGGCCGTCCACCGCGCGCTGCCAATCATCCCAGTCCAGGTTCGCCACCACGTCGGAAATCCGAAAGTCATGCTCGGCGAAACTGGCTGAGTCCGTATTGGCGAGGCGGACCCAGTCATCCTTGCGAGGAGCGGCGGCCATGA
This sequence comes from Candidatus Omnitrophota bacterium, assembly GCA_023473405.1. Taxonomy (GTDB): domain Bacteria; phylum Verrucomicrobiota; class Verrucomicrobiia; order Limisphaerales; family UBA1319; genus JAMCZD01. Next base: position 2,735 of record JAMCZD010000127.1, on the reverse strand, counting down.
CGATCTCGCGATTGATGGCCATCACGTTGACCTTGCCGCCTTGGTGATCGATATGCCGGCCCAGGAGGTTGATGCGGCCGGGCGACCGGACAATGGCGATCTGCGGTTTGGTTCCGTATCGGTCGGCGAAGGCTTGGAGTATATGCTTGAATTGAGGCCAGGGGATGTCCTCGCCATACCATTGTTTGAACTGGCGGCAGGCTCGAGGGGACGGTTGGCGGAACATATTGTCCCAAACCGGAACGGTGGCCAACGAACAGGCTGGGTTCGATGGAAGTTCGACGACGGTTCTTTGTTCTTTCTGACGATAAACGGTTTCGATGGCCAGCAATTCTTCCGGATTATTAAAGGCCATCACGTCGTGCGGGTCGCTGATTTCGCACCCTGAAATGCGGGCCGGCTTGGCCTGGTTCGCCAGGATGGAAAAGACATCGGTCAGGTACTCTTCCTGGCCCTGCCGACCCGGGTGCAGGCGGTGCAACGCGTCATACAAGACCGGGGCGCGAAACAGGTAAACCGAGAGGTTCCCCTGGTCGCAGCATTCCAAGACGCGGCTGGCGTGGAGGATCTGGTGGCCGACGCGGACCAGGCCCTGGCGCTGTTCGGGTGGAAAACGCGACAGGAATTCGGCCCGAGTCAACCGCAACCGGGGATTGGGAGGAGGGGGGCCGAATTGGTCCATAAACGCCGTTGCTGTTTTGTCGGGCATTCGTTTTGAGGCCAATTCTCGAATCTGGGCGTAAGAGATAGTCGCGGCTTTCTCGAATCGGTCATTCAAGTCCGACAAGAGGAGCAGGCGATCCAATTCGGCGGCTTCGAGTATCCCGGTGATATTGCCCCGGGTAGATTTGAGGATGATACCGCCTGACGAACCCGGTGGACGTTTAGTGGTCAGGATGGTCACATCGGCGCCGGCCCGGTTATGATGAACGACGAGCCGGCGAATGACGCGCGGCTCGATCACCTTGTCTCCGGCAACAACGAGGATGTCGCCGTCGAAACGGATTCGCTCGGGGATGGCCACGCCTTTTTTGGCGGCATCGCCGGTGCCGAGCTGGTTTTCCTGAAAGGCATAGGCGGTTCCCGGAAAGCGATGATTGACCAAGGCCATAATCTTTTCCGCCATCATGCCTACCACCACCACGTTCAACGCCGAGCCGCACAGGTTATAGGTCTCGAGCGCGCGGAGAATGACCGGCACGCCGAGTATCTCGAAGCATACCTTGTGCTTGTCACTCGACCCCATCCGGCTGCCCATGCCGCCGGCGAGAATCACGGTTACAAATGGCCTTTTCACGATTGGTTGTTGCCTGTGGTGCTGCCGGTTATAGTCGAACAGGACGTTCCATAGTGCAATCCGAATTGTGTGTCGGGGTTCGAACTTGGAAATTGGCGCTACACATTTTCCTGCTGAACCGTAAGCTCTCTTCCCATGAGCAAATCAACCGATGTTGAAGTGGTCGGCTCGACCTTGTATCTCCTGCCTGTCCAAACGCGCGTTCCTCTCAAGTTCGGCCCGGAAACCATGACCTCGGTGACCTGTGCGCGGGTCTCTCTTCGGATAACCGATTCCTCGGGACACACCGCCATTGGTTGGGGAGAAACGCCGTTGAGCGTTCAATGGGTTTGGCCGAGCAGACTCACATACCATCAACGCCACGAGGCTCTCAAACGTTTCTGCGTTCAGTTGACCAAGGCCTGGACGGTCTTCGGCGCGCATGGCCATCCCTTGGAAATTGGACACGACTTTCAAGAGGAATCGCTACCCGCCTTATGGAAACAGTCAAACGCGTCGGAAAACGCGGCGGGTGAACCGATGCCATGGCTGGCTGCCTTGGTCTGCTGTTCCGCTTTTGACCTGGCCCTTCACGATGCCTACGGGCAGCTCCACCAATGTCCGGTCTACCAGACCTATAACGCAAAATTCATGAACCGCGACCTGGCGGCATACCTGCGCCCCGCCCCTCAATCCCCGGTGGATTTCCAGGGCAAATACCCGTCCGATTTTCTGGCCGCGCAGCCGCGTCGTATCCTCCGCGCCTGGCACCTGGTTGGCGGGCTCGACCCGGTCAAGCCCATCGAGTTGACCGGCAACGAACCCAAGGATGGCCACCCGGTCTTGTTGACCGATTGGATTCAGCGGGACGGACTGAAATGTCTCAAAGTAAAACTCCGGGGCACAGACTCTCCCTGGGACTACCAGCGATTGCTCGATGTCGGCCAGCTTGCCGCAATCCAGGGTGTCGAGTGGTTATCGGCCGACTTTAATTGCACCGTTACCGAACCCGGATATGTCAATGAAATTCTCGACAGGCTGCGCGATGCAGCCCCGCGTGTTTACGGGATGATCCTTTACGTCGAACAACCCTTTCCCTACGACCTCGAACATAATCGCATCGACGTCCATAGCGTGGCGGCTCGCAAACCGCTGTTCCTGGATGAAAGCGCCCATGACTGGCGTCTCATCCGCCTCGGACGCGAATTGGGTTGGACCGGTGTGGCCCTCAAGACTTGCAAGACCCAGACCGGCGCCGTCCTGAGCGGTTGCTGGGCCACGGCCCACGGGATGACGCTGATGGTGCAGGACTTGACCAACCCCATGCTCGCCCAAATCCCGCACGCGCTGCTCGCGGCTCACATCGAGACCATCATGGGTGTGGAAACCAATGCCATGCAGTTCTATCCGGAGGCATCCACGCCCGAGGCCGTTGTTCATCCCGGCCTTTATCGACGGC
>JAMCZD010000427.1 GCA_023473405.1 Candidatus Omnitrophota bacterium | reverse complement strand
CGTTGCTGGCGACACCCGGACCGCGGTTGGTGATCGTGATGGAAAATCGCAGAGTTGCATCCGGCGCCGTGAAGTCCTGGGCGACCTGTTGAGTAACGACAACGTCAGCCGGCACCAGTGAGTTTGTAGGCGGAAGCTCATCCGGAACTCAACACCCCTCCGGACCGCGCCGACCGCCCAAGCCCGCGCCGCCCAAAACGGTCGATTGGTTCACTGAAGCCCTGCAAAAAGGCCGGCGCCCCAAAGAATAATCCCAGCACCGAACGCGTGGCGGGTTAGGAAACCCGCGACCGGCTCGTTCGCTCTCATTCGCTCGGCCCTGCGGGACTTGCCTTCGCTTCGTTCAGGCAATCCCTTTCGCCGCTTCCCAAGCGGCTCAAGTCAGCAGGTGTTGTGCTACGGTCTGGTGTATTACGGTTACCGTCTGTTTATGGTGAGAGCAAGAGGACCCGATAAAACCGCTGGTTGATGTCCTTTGCCGGACGGGGAGTGCTATCCCAGGTTATTACTTCGTGACACGCAAACGGAATCACTGTCATACGGGAGGACAAGCAGCGGTTGAATAATTTGATTGTTGAAGGGGAGCGGGTCGGGCGGGTCTGAGGCCCAGGCCTCGGCAGAGTTGGTGATCCAGCCCAGAGCCTGGCCATTGGGAGAGAACCGGGCGTTAAGAGTGCCGGTCTCATTGGTGCCGAGGACGCCAAAGGACGTAACAATTTCGTTCGCATTTGTGCTTATCGTTCCTTGGGAACTGTTTACTGAGAGGAGATTGAGAGCGTCCGGATAACGATTGGTCAGGACAATCCCCGAGACTGCATAGGGACCCGCGTTTGAAAAGGTCCGGCGAATTGCCGCCGGTGCTTTCCAAGTCCATCCCATAAAGTGACGCTCCATCGGTCGAGCATGCAAGTGCCCGGAAGGCCGCCCCGAGCACTTTACGGGGCCTTTCCACCCCATCGTCAAACACGCTGGTGACCGGCGTGTTGACTAACCAATAGTTCAAAGCCAGCGCATGCGGATTTCCCGGAATCGTTGCCATCGCCCAAACGCTTACCGCTTGGTCTGGATTGAACGACTTATCCAGTGTCATGGTGGTAAGAGAGACGCGTTGCACAAGGCCGGTGTTGGCAGCAGATATGTAAAGGAATTGCCCGTCGTCAGTGATTTTCATCCGCGTGGGTGTTATTCCAACTTGTAGCGTTCCCTCGGTCATCCCGGTTTGGGGATCGAGCCAGGCGATTTGATTCGTGCCGTCAGGAGGAGCCAGGGCGGCAAAGAGCCGTTGCCGAACCGCGTCGTATGCCAACGCAAGGACTGTTTTTGGGTAAACCCTGACACTGTCCGCACCTTGAAAATACAGGCCCTGGATGTTCGCCAACGACTGGTTATTGGAAAAGTCCGGGTCGGGTGTGACGGTCGAGACACTGACGTCATTCGAGTAGCTGGCGGTGTTGGTGATCACAGCATTGAGGACGGCCACAATGCTTTGGCCGGCCGGCAACGAGCCGAGACTGCACAGGTAGCTATCGCTGGAGTTGGTGCCTGTCTCGGGCGGGAGTTCGAGTGTCAACGAGCCCACGGGCGACGGCGGCTTGATGGCAAGAACCACGTTGCTGGCGACACCCGGACCGCGGTTGGTGATCGTGATGGAAAATCGCAGAGTTGCATCCGGCGCCGTGAAGTCCTGGGCGACCTGTTGAGTAACGACAACGTCAGCCGGCACCAGTGAGTTTGTGGATACCAACGGGCTGCGAACGATGAACAATTGATCTGAGCTGGTGCGGAAGGCCAACCGATCCGCGCCGCAACGAACCAGGTTGTCCGGTGTGCCTTGAACGTTGGCAACTGTCTGTGTGCCGGTCAATTGGAAGGCCGCAAGATCGAAGACACCCAGTTCCCAGGCGCCGTCTCGTTGCGCGAGATAGTAGGCGCGACCAGTTTGAGCATCAATAACTTTAGGGCCTGAGGTTGGAAAGGAACCAACCAGGGCGGGGATGTATGGATCTACAACCTGGCCGTAGTAACTGTAGAGTCGGCCATTGCTGAACTCCAAACTACCCGTCCACCCGGTAAAGCAGGGCACATTCTCGGTTTGCAGGCCATCAGCGGTCGGACGCATGCGAACGAAATCATATCCTTCCGAGCGGTATCCGAAGAGGTATGACCTGTCCGACGCGAAGGTAAAACCGAGGGAAGGCCCGCCCCGGTTCAAACGCGGGCTGCCGGCATCATAAAGGACAACGTCACTGGGATAGCCCGCGGCCAGGTTGTACGAGCCCAGGGAAACAGCAACGGTTTGCGGGTTTCCCGGTTGGACCGCGATGTCCCGCGCAAAGTAAATGTCATCGGTCCCAAACACAAACGATAGGTCGGGTGTATTGGACTCCAGGTCAAAGCGTCGAACGCCCAGGGCGCCATCGAGTGCCACATATAAATACTTGTCGTCGTCGGAAAGGGCGAGTTGGCCGGGTTCTGAACCGGCAGCCATGGCATGGTTCATCTGGCCGGTGGCTGGATCAATCACCACGATGAGGTCGCCACCCAATCCCGCCGAGGCAGGGGTCGAGGCATAAATGACGTTCCGGAGGTGGTCATAGACAATTTCTCGCGAGGCGAGCTTGAGTTGCAGGATATTGGAAGTGACCGGGTTGAGAACCTGAACGGCTCCCATCGCGGCGTTATTGCCCCAAAACACGTCGTTCAAACTGTGATAGGCAGCGGCGGACACGGTCAGTGTTCCCGGTTGCATGGCTCTCAGGTTCACTGTCAGATAGGCCGGCGTGCCCATGGGCAGGCTTCCGGCCAGCCAGGTCAGCGTGTTATTGGTGTAACGAACTACGCCGAGCGACGCGGTGTAATCAAGGACGGTAACCGGCAGGGCAAAGGCTTGAGTGACGACCACGTCCGTCGCCGTTACCGGACCGGAGTTAGTGAGTTCGAGGGAAACGTCGAACGTCTCGCTCGCTATCGCAGTGAAGGTGCTGAACGATTGCTTGAGGACAACATCGACGGGCGGATGGGTGGGAACCAGTTGGCCTTTGAGAATGATGAGCTGATCCGAATTGTAAAAGGCCAATCCACCGGCGCCCCAGCGAAGCAGCCGGCGCGGAGCGCTGCTCAGCGCAGGGAACGGGATCGCACCAACCTCGATTCCTTGCGCGATGTCGAACGCGCGCAAGCTCCATGTGCTCCCATCGGGTGTAAGATAGAATACCCTGCCTGAACCAACATCGGGTTCGACTAGCGAGTCGTACGGCAACGGCATGATCGCGCAAACCAGTTTCGTCTCTGGATTCACAACCATGCCTTGATTGAAAAAGAGCAGGTTACCCGATGACTTCAAATCGCTCGTTTGACGCTGTTTGCCGGACTGGCCCTCCAAGAGGCTCAGCCCGTTAGTGCCGGTGCCCAACCGGTAGAGTTCGGCGTTGCTATGAAACCCGTCGCAGCCGAACAAATCTCCGCTCGACTGGGAAAACGCGAACAAGTCAAGACCGCTTAATTCTCCGGGCATTTCCACACCGTCAATATGCAAGCTGAGGCTCCCATCCGGCGCACGCCGGATGACTGCCATGTCCGGGTTCACCGGTGGAACCTCCATGTGAACCGCAGTCTGATTCCCGGGCACAGTAAATGAACTTATTCGGGCCAGGCTCGGCAATTCGAGCTTTTGCACGGTGCCCGCCCCGTCGAGTGCCACATACAAGAACTGTCCGTCGGGCGATGCAGCCATTCTGCCGGGATCGGAACCGACACGCACCAGTGAACCCATGGTTCCGTTGATCGGATCAAGGGCCGCCACACTGTCAGCCAAAATCCCTGCGGCCGGACCAAACCTGGCATAGAGCAACGGACGGACCGGATCGCGTTCAACATCCTTCACCGGCAATGTCAAAGTGATAGTGGCGGGCAATCCCGTTGGCGGCTGAAGCCATAACGGGGCAACAACAGAGTTGTTCGTGAAACGAGGGTCGATCGAAGAAGCGACAGCGGTAACTTGATTCGTCATAATGCCCGTCGATGATACAACGAAAGTAAGATTTATGGTTGCCGCGGTACCCGCTAGAAGGAGCGGGATTGAACCGGAAACCCGGTTCGAATTGACTTCAACAGTTGCTCCGGAAGTGGTCGCGTTTGTAATGATGGTTCCGATGGGAAGCGTATCGTTCCAAGTGACATCGGTTGCCGTGTTCGGGCCTGAATTAGTGATGGTGATGGTGGCAGTGATGTTGCTTCCGGCGATACAGGGCGGTGCGCCGTACTCGAGCGATATCCCAACATCCGCGGGCGGATTCGTGGCAACCAGCGAGCTTCGAAACAATAACAGTTGACCGTCGCTCGTAATGACCGCGAATCCATCCAGGCCCCAGCGAACAAAACTGCCCAGCGATCCCTTTACACCTTGAACGCCCTGATTGCCCACATGAAGAAGGGTCGCCGCATCGAAGGCCTTCAGCATGGCTTGATTGACCCCGGGGCAGAGATAGAAAACGCGGTCCGAACCGGCATCGTATTGCACGCGCGATCCCGCCGGAATTTCGGCGATGGTACCCGCCAACGCGCGATTCAGGGAATCGATCACCTTTCCGACCGAGGAATAAAGCCGGCCATTCCCCCATACAAAATCGGTCGCCCCGCCGGCAGAGAGCAGGTCGACCCTGTCGATCAAGGTTATGCCCTGGTCGCCAACCGAGTAGCGGAGGAGGCCGTTCCCGACGTATTCGATGCAAAACAGCATGGACGGGTCGTCCCCGAATACCAGGTCCAGTCCCGCACTGAAGAACGCGTCCGCATTAGGAAGTCGAACGCCCGCGTCATAGGCGAATAGCCCCGTCGAGTTGTCGATTCGATTCCTCGTTTCCACCAGGACGAGCCGGTCTCGACCTGGGGCAATCTCCAAATCGTAAGCGTATCCTCTGGGGTCCGCCGGATAAACCGGGAACCGGTTCGTAACGGTCAAGGCGGGTATTCCAAGCGCAACCACGCCGGAATCAACCCCCGCGCAAACGACACTGTCGTCACTGGATATTGCCAACCGACCGGCGTCACAGCCCAACCCGGCACGGAACCGCACTTCAAGCGAGATGGGATCGACGGACAGCATAGAACCGGACCAGTTGGCCAGGCTCGAGTTCGCGGTCAAAAGCAACGCATTGAGCGATGGAGGCCAGACCATGTCATTTGCGGGAAGCTGCATACAGGCAACGTCCTCGAGCCTCGGCGGGCCCCCTACAACCAGGGCCCGCACGGCCGTATTGTTTCCAGGCACTGGGTCTGGCGTTTCCGCGGATGCGCTCGCTGTTGCGGTGATTACGCCTTCCTGGCCGGCGATGATGGTACACGACAAGGTGGCGCTCGCGTCCGCGTTCAGCGCCGGCAACCTCCACACCAAGGTATCGCTATTAGTCGTCCAAGTCCCGTCACTTGCGGAAACCGAGGCCAGGCTGGCGCACGGAGAAAACCAGTTGGTGATCTGCAGCCCTGTCGCCTGGCTCGGTCCAAAGTTGGTAGCCACAATCGTGAACACCGCGTTGGAACCGACGGATACGGGCGCGGCGGGGCCGTTGAGTGCGAGCGACAAATCGGCATTCGCCTGGGTTTGAACCAGCGGCGAGCGGACCACGAATATCTGGCTGCCGGATGTGCGGAAAGCCAGGCCACTTGTGCCCCAACGAATGAGGCTGGCGGGCGTGCCAAGAACGTTGGAAACGGCGAGGCCGCCCAGGAGCCGCCCGCTTGCGATGTCATAGGTTTTGAGCTGCCATGCACTGTCGTTCGCCAGGTAGAAGACTCGGCCTGAAGCAGCGTCCGGTTCCACGAGGGTGGCGTTTTCGGCCCCGGCGAAGAGCCAGGCAACCTGGAACGGTTGGTCCTGCACGAGCCGGCCCGCCGAAGTGAAGAGGTGCCCAACGGCATATTCAATGTCGTTGCCGCCGGATCCCAAATCAGGATACTGTTCAGCAATGGAGACCCCGCTTGAATCCAATGAGTATCGCCTGAGGTTGCCGGAATAATACCCGAAAAGCGTGCCCGAGTCCGTGTCGAACTCGAGCTTCCCCAAGTCTCCTTGCGCCGTTACGTTGGATGCCATGATTCCGTTCTGAAACAGGGCGATGCCTTGCCCGGTTCCGGGTGACGTCGGGTAGGCCCGGTTGGCTCTCCAGGCGACCAGGGACCGCGGCGCCCCTGGAACAACCGCAAGGTCGCTCGCGTAGAACGGGTACCACGTGCCACCTTCTTCCACTCCGCCCAAACCGAATGCCAGGTTTGGAGCCAAGGTGGCAAGGTCGAACCGTTGTACCAACGCGTCATCAGGCAATGAGACGTACAGGTATCGGCCGTCATCCGAGCGGGCGAGTGTTACCGGCTTCTTTCCAAGCGGCACAAACGATTCGATAGCACCGGAATAAGGATTGAATACAGCCAACCCGTTGGTCAGTCCCTTTTCTCCGTTGCCAACGCTAAGCAGGAGCCGGTCCCGCGCCGGATCGTAAATCATATCCTCGACAGCATGTTGCAGCATAAATACACCCGGCGCTTCGGGCGGCAATAGAGTATAGAACTCCAGACGCGACGTGTTGTTCGCGGAACTTAAATCCGCTTCACTGGCCGCTGCCGTTGCGGTGTTGGTGTTCCACCCGCCCGTCGCGCAATGAAACGATATTTCGAGAGTCGCGTTGCTGCCCGGTTCCAGTTCGCCCAAATTCCACAAGACCCCGCCTGCGGGCTCCGTGGTACTACCCGCCGACGGTGTCGTGCCCACAACCGTTGACTGGTCAGGAAGCGTATCGCTGACACGGATCATCGTTGCCAGGCCGGGACCGGCGTTTATGAGTGTCAGCGTGAGATTGATATTGCTGCCTATAACGGCCGGGGGCGGAGGTCCGGTCTGAGTCAGGATCAGGTCGGCCGGCTCATAATGGGGTCGAAGCGATTCCGACTGAACGAACCAGATCTGGGAACCGGTGTTGAACACCAGGCCGTTGGTGTTCCAAAGCAAGAGCCGGCCCACTTCCCCTTGCACCTGCGTGATGGGAATGGATAGCTCATTGAGAAGCGCAAAGGAATCGCGATCATAGGCCTTGATTTTGAAGTAGGCACGATAGCCATATGATTTCCCCGAGAGAAAAAGGCCCTTTTCAACGCTGAATCAACCTCAGGCCATGCCCTGGCGCCAACCTGCTCGATTACGTTTGGGTAAGTGCCAAGCGCTGTAAGAGTATCGGCCTTAACCGCGTGGCCGACGTTGTCATAAAGCACGCCGATGCGATAGACCATTATACCCCCGGACATAAGCATACTTGATCTGATTACAGCTAGTTTTGAGTTCTAAAGGCTTTAGTTTGGTGCGGGTGGTCCATAATGTCCACTCATTTCGACTTCCAAGTCTGCCTTGGGGTGTGAGACAAGATTCTTCCAAAGTGCATTGGTCTAGTTTGTTTTGTTGTCCTGGATATATGAGCATCGCCTATGCCTCTCTCCGTTGAATCTGCCACGACGGCTCGCAGCGCCAACGGCGCGCTGCCATACCAGCCTGGGGGCAACGCCCCAGGAAACCGAAGGAAGGCTACTGTCTCGCACCGGGAAACAGGGGACATGATGTTTCGATTGTCTTTGCCGGTCGGGCTCACCCGCATTCGAGGTAAATGTCGGGACTTGCCGCTCAACTGTATTGCGAAGTGGGCCCTGATTATTTCAGGGTGCTGGCTGGGCCGTTGGCTCGATTATATGTGGATGCCCTGGAAGGCGAAGCGACACGAAGAGACACCGGTCTCGGGCGCGAAGAGGCCCTGGCCCTTATTGAACCAGTGGTTGAAGAGCACGCTGATTCGAGTTATAGCAATACTTTTGATAGCAATACTTTTGAACCCCTGCAAATAGCGTCAACGCGCTTGTGGATGCTGCTGACAGCAGGGCAAGGCTGAGTGCTGTCGGGACCCTGATCCCGGGACAGAATTGACGCTATGCGTATCAACCAGTATAGCTGTTGTTCGGAGGATAGTTATGATACCAAACAAGAATGTGCAAAGTGTGGTTGGCGACGCCGCAGGCCCGGAAACCCGCTGCTCTCACCGCGGTAAGGCTCGGGATTGCTTGCGATATTGGGCCGGGGTTTGGCCGAACTGCTGGCTAAAGAGGGTAGTCATATACTGCACCGAGGCGAACCCAGCCGACGCTGCGACTTGTTTCAGTGCCAGGTCGGTCGTGGAGAGCAGGCGACGGGCCTGGTCGATCTGCACGCGGCGGATTTCGTCGTGAATGGTGCGCCCAATGATGGATTGAAGGCGGGTCTCGAGGGTGGTTCGCGACCTACGCATTGCCTTGACGACGTCGCTCACCTTGGCGCCCTCGGTGGCGTGTTCGCGAATGAAGCGGATCAGTTGGGCGACCAGGGTGTCTTCGACCGCCAGAACGTCGCTCGAACGGCGGTTCACCACCTGCTCGGGGGCGATGCTGAACTTGAGCCGCGGGGTTTTCTTTCCAGCCATCAATTGGTCGAGCAACGCGGCGGCTTCATAACCCAGGCGTCGCGTCCCCTGTTGCACGCTGGTAAGGGGAGGATCGGCCAGTTGGCACAACATGACGTCGTTATCCACGCCGACAACGGCTACTTCATCGGGAACCTGCGCACCCAAGGTGCGACAGGCCTCCAGGACGTGTCGAGCCCGCTTGTCGTTGCATGCCATTAACCCCAGCGGCTTGGGCAGAGAGGACAACCAACGACATAAGGCGCGCTGCATGGCCGCCCATTGCTGGGCAGCGAAATGGGGCCCGGTGAATATCGAGCAGCCGAAGCCGGCTTCCCGGATGCATTGCTTGAAGGCAGACGCGCGTTCCTCCGACCATCCGTTGATCCGGCTCTTGGGAAAACCGCAGAAGGCAAAGCGGCGAAACCCGCGGTCCAACAAGTGATCAGCGGCCAATTTGGCTATGGCTTGGTTGTCCGTGGCGAAGTAGGGAATTCGCGTGGACGGATCGTGCCATCCATACCCACCGCCAAAACCGACCACCGGCATAGGCAGGCTGCGCACCGCCGCCGCCACTTTCGGATCATCAAAATCCGCCAGGATGCCGTCCCCTTTCCAGGTTCGCAGCTCGGGGAGTCTTTGATTTCTCAGGGCGAACTCCTCAATAAACACGCTCCAATTGCCAACCTGGTGCGCATACGTCCCAATACCGTTAATCACCTGGACGTCGTAGGGTAACGAGGCATCATAAATCAGGGCAACGTGGCGGCGTTTCATAATGGTCCACAGGCGCTAATAGGCTCAGTTTGCCTCTCCCGGAACCCCGTGACGCTTCCGGAACGGGGTGCGCCGGCGCTCAAAAACGGGCAGCGGTTTAAGTTGTTTATAGAATCTAAAGTGCCCGCTGCAAGTCAAGTAAAATATAGAACCCGGCCCGTCGGAGTAGGATTGGATAGGTTAGGGTTGGAGAGCGCGAAAATCTATGCAGCTTGAAGACAGCCTCGAAGAAATGTCCGCCTACCTTCTCGCCAGGTTTAGCCGCCCGCCATTGCGCCCACGATCAACAACGGCTCCGCGCCTTCTGCCACCGGGCCGGGCAACAGGAATTCAGGCGGTTCGTGGGAGAGGTCCTTTTCGCAGGCGAAGAATCTCACGAACGGGCGGCGGCACAGCGTACCATGGTCGCGGATGGCCCCGCGCAGGACCGGATAGCGCTCCTCGAGAGCGTCGAGAACCGATCCCAGGGTGACCGGAGTTTCAACCTCGACGCGGGCTTCACCCTCGACACGGGCCAGCGTACGCAAATGGACAGGGAGCACGACCCGAATCATGGCAGAGCCTGGGCTTCGAGCGACAGGACCGATGGAAGGTCCCGGACTATGGGATTCCACGTGTTGCCGGAGTCGGCCGAGGCGTAAACCTGCCCTCCGGTGGTGCCGAAGTACACGCCGCACGGATCGAGCGAGTCAATGGCCATCGCGTCGCGCAGAATGTTCACGTAGCAGTCCCTTTGCGGAAGACCTTTTTCGAGCGGTTCCCATTCGTTTCCACCCGTGCGACTGCGGTACACCCGCAACTTCGCGTCCGGGGGAAAATGCTCGGAGTCGCTCTTGATCGGGACGACGTAAATGGTCTCCGGTTCGTGAGCATGCACGTCAATCGGGAATCCGAAATCGGAGGGCAAGTTCCCACTGACCTCGCGCCAGGATTCGCCAGCGTCGTCGCTGCGCATCACGTCCCAGTGTTTTTGCATGAACAATACGCCCGGGCGGGATGGGTGCATGGCGATGCGGTGGACACAGTGGCCGACCTCGGCGTCCGGATCGGGGAGTTCGAATAGAGACTTCAGACCGCGATTCACCGGGCGCCACGTTTTACCGCCGTCGTCGGTTCGGAAGACACCCGCCGCCGAGATGGCGACGAAGATGCGGTTCGGGTCCCCGGGGTCCAGCAGGATCGTGTGCAGGCACATTCCACCGGCGCCGGGCTGCCAAAGATGGCCCTTGGCACCGCGCAACCCGGGGAGTTCATGCCACGTCTGGCCACCGTCCGTGGTGCGGAACAAGGCGGCGTCTTCCGCCCCGGCATAGACGGTATTCGGATCGGTAAGAGAGGGTTCGAGATGCCAAATGCGCTTGAACTCCCAGGGGCGTTGCGTTCCGTCATACCACTGGTGAGTGCCGGGAACACCATCGTAGACGAACTTGTCACCAACCGGCTCCCAGGTTCTGCCGCCATCGTTGGAGCGCTGAATTTTCTGCCCGAACCAGCCGCTGGTCTGCGAAGCATACAAGCGGTTCGGGTCAGCGGGCGAGCCCTTGAGGTGATAAATCTCCCAGCCTGCAAAGTGGGGGCCACTGATGTCCCATCGTTCGCGCTTGCCGTCCGAGACAAGGACGAACGCACCTTTTTTTGTGCCAGCCAATAGTCGTATCCTGCTCATACTCATATCCGTGCTCCTTATATTTACCATTAATACTCTGTTTGTTCAATGGCATGGTGATCCGGCCCGCCGTGCCGGTCGCCTCTATACAATCGCCGCCGATTAGTTGGCGCCTGGCTGCATGAGAGCAGAGGTGAAAGGGTCAAGTGATGCTCGGGTCCCTACGGACCGGCCTCATAGATGGTTAACGGGGGACGGTAAAGTCGTAACGGCCGGATTCGATCGCGAAGACGTTGTGCTCGGGGTCGGTCCTATAATCTTTGCATAAGTCTTCAAACCTAGCAATTAAGGCTGATAGAGGTTTCTCCATCAATTCTTTCATGCAAAGATTATAGGGACGCTTTCCACAGCGTCCCTGATATCTCTTGGGCGCGTGCCCAAAAGAGATAAGCGGGACCCGGTGGAACGGGTCCCTACTGGAACGGGTCCCTACGGACCGGGCTCATAGATGGTTAACGGGGGACGGCAAAGTCGTAACGTCCGGACTCAACGGCGAAGACGGGGCAGTGGTCCTCGATGCGGAGGAACTTGACTCCGTCAGATTGGGCGGGTGGTTTTCCCAGCTCGCTTACGTCTTCGAGGGATGCGGCGGGAACATAAACGGTAGCGGTGGCATTAGGTGGGACTGTGACTTGGAGCGTGAACTTGCGCGGTTCGACACGCCAGGAACTGGTGATCCATCCCCGAATGGATTCATATTTGCCAGTGGCCCAGGTCAATCCGCCTCCGGGGCGCGGGTGAACGACAAAGTGGCGGTAACCGGGGTTAGCTTCATCCGGATTCAATCCGACGACAGAGCGCCACATCCATTCGCCGACGGAGCTCAAGCCGACGTGGTTAAGGTCATTCATGGCGGCGGCATTGAAACCTTTGTCGTGGCGATAGCTGTCAAATCGCTCCCAGATGGTTGTGGCTCTCTGGTCGACCATGTAACGCCAGGAGGGCATTCGGGGATTCAGCGCCAGGCGGCAGGCTAGGTCGTGGTGCCCGTATTGCGAGAGGGCAAGGAGCATCCGCTTCGAGCTGTGAATACCGGTGGACAACAGGTTGTCATGGGCTTCGATTGCCTCGAGCAGATGCTCGATAGCCAGTCTTTGTCCCTTGGCATCGAGCAGATCGAACGCCAAGGCCAAGGCGTAGCAGGATTGCCGGTCACCTCGAATCCGGCCATCGCTGTCCACGTAGGCCTTGACAAATGCGTCACGAATTTTATCGGCTAACGAAGAGAACTCGCTCGCCTCGCCCGCCCGTCCCAGCACGGCGGCCATCTTCGCAACCAATCGAGACGAGTTGGCCCAGAACGCGGTGGCGAAGACCTCCTGGGGGAGGGTGGGAATGTTCGGGTCGCTGTCGATCCATTGGTCTCCGAGGCTGACGCGTTTGGCATCGAGCCAGTCGTTGAAATCGGCTCCGCGGTCCTTCTGCCAGAGGTAATTCGGATTTCGTTCCAGGACGGCATTGACGTAGCGTTTGGCGGCCGGGAAGGTGAGTTCGATCAGGCGTTGATCGCCGTAATTGAGGTAGCTGGTCCAGGGAATGATAACGCCGGCGTCGGACCAGGCGGGCGAATGACCCGAGCCCGGCGAAGTGACGGAGAATAGGCCATTGGCGGCCTGGGCATCGCGCATATCCTGGATCCATTTGGTGCCGAAGGCGGCGGCATCGAGCGCAAAGCAAATAGTCTGCCAGGAGGCCTGTCCGTCGCCCATCCATCCGAATCGTTCATTGCGGCCGGCGCAATCGGTGACCACGCTTGGGGTATTGTCACGATACGTCCAGAGGATGTTTTGCCAGAGCTGATTCAGCACGGGGTCGGAACATTCGAAGAAGCCGGCCGTCTGATTTTGCGAACAGATTGCGATCCCGACCAAGGAGTCGGGGGAAGGTCGATCGAGCAGACCGGTTAGTTCGACGTAGCGAAATCCGTGATAAATAAAGTCGGGTTGGAATGTTTCGGGTCCATCGCCCTTGAGGATAAAGAGGTCCGTGGCATCGGTATAGGCCAGGTTATTGGTGTAAATCATCCCCTTGGCATCGAGGGCCTCGGCATGGCGAAGGCGGACGGTAGTGCCGGCGGGGCCATCCAGGGTTACCCGGCAAAAGCCGGAAATGTTCTGGCCAAGGTCGCACACATAAATGCCCGGTTCGGGTTCGGTCATGGCCACCGGCCGTAGTTCCGCCACGAATTGGATGGATGGATTGGGCTGGGCGGAGAGGGCCAGCGGCCAACCGGGCGTCTTGATGACTGCCGGTTTCCACGCGGAATCGTCAATACCGGGTTGGTCCCAGCCGGGGACCTCGAGGCGGCTGTCATAGGAGACGCCGTCATACATCGTGGCTGAGCGGAAGGGACCATCGACATATCCTTTCCACGTATTATCTGTTACCACGATTTGCCGCGAGCCATCGTCGAGCTCGCATTCGATCTGGACCCGGACGCGCGGAATGCCGTCACCATACGTGGTCCCAATGATTCCCATCGGTTGCCACATGCCGCGCATGCGGTACCAGCCGTCGGCGAGCAAGGCACCGGCGGCGTTGAGCCCTGGTTTGAGGAGCCCAGTGACATCGTAGGTTTGATAGAGCACGCGTTTGCTGTAATCGGTCCATTGCGGGGTCAGGAAGTCGTCGCCGACGCGCCGTCCATTCAGGCGGAGTTGATAACAGCCCAGGGCCGTCACATAGGCGGTGGCTCGACGGAGGGGGCCGTCGATACGGAATTCTTTGCGGAACATGGGCACGGGGCCGGGCTTGGTAACCTTGCCCGAGTCAGGTTCGATCCGGCCATCGGTCAACAGACCTTTGCCCCAACCGGCGCGATCGAAGGAGTCCAAAGCGGTTACGAGCGCGCCTTGGGCGAGATTCTTACCGCGGCCAAGCACCTGCATCTCGGCCAGGGTGAAGGCGATCCCATAGGGACCTTTAGCCATCTTCGTTACGCTCAGGCGCACATGGCGGCTTTGAACGGGCGCGAAGGAAAAGGCCACCGGTTTCATTCCCGGATTCGGGAAGTCACCGGCGGTGCGATCAACCACTGCTCGGGCATCGGAAAAGTCCGCTTGATCGGCGACCTCGATTTTGAACCGCACCGGGAACAAGTAACCGGGGAGTGGCGGCACCTCGAATGGCTGGGTGGCGTAGAGGCGCACGCCGTCGATTTCTTCTTCCTTGCCCAAGTCCATGGCCACCCATTTCGGGTCATCGATCGAAGCAGTGAGGGCGCTGTGGTAACCGTTATGCGGGGTGCGCTTAGCCGCGGCTTCGACCTCAGCCAAGCCCTGGGCGCTGGTGATCCATTGGGCCTGCCAATCGGTTGGCTGCAACAGGCCCATCGACCATTCCGCCGGCGAACTCCAGGCGCAAGCCTGTCCATCCCGGTCCCAAACTCGGACCTTCCAGTAACACCGCATCCGCGCCTTCAGCGGCCGGCCGCGATAAACCACCTGGATCGAGTCCGCGGAGCCGACCTTGCCGCTATCCCACAGGTCGCCCTCGTTGCGGTCGAGGATTTCCGAGCTGCTGGCGACCAGGAGCTGGCAGGCGGTTTGCTTTTGGCCGCGCTGGTTCGATTCGAGCACCCAGCTCAGGCGAGGTTGGGGCACATCGATGCCTTGCGGATTTAAGCGGTACTCGCAACGGAGGTTCCTAACGCTCAAGCCGCCGGCGGGAGCGGCGGCAGCCAGGGGCATCACTGCCAAGACCACCGAGAGGAAGAAGCCAAGTCGTTTATCGATTATGGACAAGTAATCAATTGACACAACAGATTGTTTAGTTATCATAAGCCAGGACAATTGCTTTTGAGGTTTACGGCTGGAGCACGACTTTAATGGCGTTCTGGACGCGATTGCGCGAGATTTCTATGCCTTTGGCGAAGTCCGCCAGCGGCAGCCGATGGGTGATCAGCGGTGCGGCGGTGACCTTGCCGCTCTGATGCAAGCTAATGGCCTCTGGCCACAAGCTCGGCCCTCCAAGGCATCCGAACAACTGGACTTCATTGACCACCAGCGGATCAAAATCTACTTCGCACTTGGCGCCCGCAAACAGGCCGGTCATCCCGATTCGAGCCCGCGGGGCCAGAATCGAGACTATATCAGGCCAGACTTCCTTCTTGCCGGCTGCCTCGATGACGACATCGATCATGTGACCGGCGGTGGCCTCGCGGACCTTCTCGACCAGGTTCTCAGTTTTGACATTGATGGTTGCATCGGCTCCCAGTTGTTTTCCCACGGCGAGGCGCCCGTCGCTGCGTCCCGCCAGGATGACCTTCCGGGCGCCGTAGGCCTTGGCCGTTTGCACCGCAAACAGGCCAATGGGTCCCGGCCCCATCACCGCCACATAATCCTCGGGACTGACCCGTGTCTGGCGGGTGGGATTCAGGGCCACGCCGGTCGGCTCGATAAAGGCGGCGGAATCATAGGCAAGTCCGTCACACTTATGCAGAAAAAACCGCGGGAACGCGACATACTCGGCAAAGGCGCCGGCTTGCTTGAGAAAGCCGGTTTCTCCGCGGTCTGGGCACAGATGATACCAGCCGCGCCGGCAATAAGCACATTGGCGGCAACCGATCGAGCACTCGCCGACGACCCGGTCTCCGAGGCTGAACTCGAGCGCATTGGCGCCGAGTTCGATGACGTCGCCGCTCCATTCATGACCGGGAATGAAGGGCCGCCTGGTCATGCCGTTGGTGATGTAGAACATCGTCCCATCATAGAGCTCGATATCGGTGGCGCAGATGCCCGTCGCGCGAATCCGGACCAAGACATCATCCGGGCCGGGCTTGGGCATGGGAACTTCTTCGTAACGGGCATCCTTGGGACCGTGGATACGTATGGCTTTCATAAGACTACTTCAAGGCTGAAGTTCGCTGGGACAACCAAAGCATGTCGCGATTATTGCCGCACGGAACAACCAGCGGGATTAGTTCGCCTTTTACCTTGGGCTTGGTTCGGGGGTCGAGCCATTTGTGAATCTCGGAATGACCGTCGGCAAAGGAAACCCCGCCGGCGCCATTGTGGTAACTGGCGGGATAATCGACGATATAGGAACGGTTCAACGGCCCCGGCTCGACCATGGCCACCGCCATGTCACCGAAGTTGATGCTGTCCGGATGTTCATCGTTAAAGACAAACGCGGTCGAAGGCCCGAACTGGAACGTATTGCTCGAAGATGCGTTATTGAAATCCGACATCTTCAGAAAGATCAGGTACTGGCGTCCGGTGAGCATGCGAAGAAACCGGTCGGTGTATGTGCAATTGATCGCTCCGTTCATGGTAATGCTGCGGACCCGGGGGAAGACACCGCCAGGGGTCTTTACCGTGCTCTTATCGGCGGGGCATTTGTACAGGCTTGGATTCTGGATGTAGTGGCCCAACTGTGCATACTGTGGATTAATCAACAGGATTGTATTGGTGTTGTCGGTATTCTGCCCGTTATAATCCATCTGGCCAGTCACGTAGCCCCGATTGAGCCGGTCATCGGCCGGGTTGAAAGCCAGGTTATCGGCATGATCATCGGCATAAAGTATCCAGCCGAGCGTTAGCTGTTTCGTATTACCCAGGCAAACGATCCCCTGGGCCTTGGTTTTTGCTTTGGACAAGGCCGGCAGCAACATGCTGGCCAGGATGGCAATGATCGCTATAACCACCAGCAGTTCAATCAGGGTAAACCCTTTGTGTCGGGTGGGCTTCAAGAAGTCGATGGAGCACACCATAGTCTCTTGTGCATCGTTCGCCATGGCTCTTGGGTTCACGACGTCCGATTTCCGAGATTTATCGGGATTCATACGTTATTTCTCCGAAGCTAAGCAATTATTTACTGCGCAGCCGGTAGAAAGTGTGTCCGGTCGCGGGTGTTACTGACCACGGACTGGCCGCGCCGGTCACGTCACTCCACGGACCAGCAACTTCCGGAGCCGATTGCAGGATGGCGTCGCTGGTCCACGTGATCGATACCTGACCGGACTGCAAGGTCACATTCAACCGACCCAGGTTTGGTGGATTATAGTCTCCAAAGTGGCGATATTGAGTGGTCCCCGGCGGCCAAGGCGTCGCCAAGCCAAGGAAGCCGGAATTAGACATAGCCAAGGTGGTTTGGCCCAATTGTATCCAGGTAATGCCATCAAGGCTTCGGAGACTGGTGAACTGGTTACCCACCCGGTTGAGCCGCAGCCAGACGTTGGGATAGACGTCTCGTGGTGGAGCGGCTGGTGAGGACCAGGTTGTGGTCTCGCCGTCAGGCACGCTTCTTAGAAAGGCCTCGAAGTAATTGTTCACGCGGGCAAAGGCCATGGCATTTATCTCGGGGCTGCCGGCTACCAGGGACTCGCGAAACATGATGCCATTGCGGGCCCATTGATTTGCATTCTGGGTATCAAAAACCTGGACCTGGACATCGAAATCTCCGGATTGCTGCCGGTAGGTGAAATGGAAGTTGTCCGCCGTCCCCCAAATATCACCGCCGCCCGCCTCGACGTCGAATTCCCCAGGCGCGCTGCTGAAGCTCGATCCCGCGTCTCCAGTGGCGCCGACCAGGATGGCGTGTATGTCCGAGACTTGCCCGGTGACGCTTGTTCCCGACGGGACCGCGTTGCCGGCCAGATCTTTCACGCCATTGACCGAGACCGTGTAACTCGGCGTGGTTAAGCCGGTAACCGTCAGCTCGACCGATTGGCCATCCGCTCGCAACTCCACCGCGCTCACGGTGGCGCCAGCCACGGTGTAGTTATTCTTGTCACCAGCGCTGGCTGGGTCCAGCGGTTCGCTGAAGCGCAAGCCAATGATCAGGTCTTCGCCTGTAACCGTCCCGGAACTGACAACCGACGGAGGTGTCACATCAGTGGACACTGTCAAAGTAGCCATGGAACTGGTTACCATCGCATTGCCGACCGAAACCAGACAACGATACTTGGCGCCGTTGTCGGCCTTGGTGACTTGAGACAGAGCGAGCGTGGCCTGGTTGGCGCCTGCGAGATCAACGCCATTTAGTTGCCATTGAAAACTCAAGTCTGCCGATGCCAATTGGTTGGTTCCGGAGAAGGCATTGGCTACAACCGTGAAACTGGCGGAATGATTCTCTTCCACCGTCAAGTCGACCGGGGGTTGGGTGATTTCAATTTGAACATCCGACCAAGTCCCGCCGAAGTTGCGATAGGCGGTGTTGCCGGGCGCCCATGAAGTGCAGAGTCCCAAGTAAAGTGACGATGGAAATTCCATAGTGGTCCGGGCAAATTCCACCCAATTGAATCCGTTGGTGCCGTGATAACCCACGAACTCGTTGCCCGTCCGTTTCAGCCGCACCCAAATGTTGGGATGGGCCGCTTCCTTGGCCGGACGACTGCCCCAGTCTCCCGTCAAATCATCGGTATTTGTTCGGATGGTAGCCATATAACAATTCTGCCCGGCGGGTGGCGGCGTGGCGGCGCAGGTCAGGTTTCGGCTGCCGGGTTCCAGGGATTCACGCACCATCAGGCCGCTGCGCGCCCATGGATTGGCGTTTTCAAAGCTCGCCACTTGCACCTTGATGTCGAAGTCGCCCGATTGCTCGAGGTAGGCAAAGTGGAAGTTATCGGCGTTCCCCCAAATGTCCACTCCTCCTGCTACGACCTCGATATCCCCGGGGGCGCTGGAAAAACTCTCGCCCGGATCAGGGCCATCACCGATTAACACGGCCTGTAATCCCATCACGACGCCCGTGGCGCTTGTTCCGGCGGCGGAAGTGTTTCCCACCAGGTCTCGAACACCCCGGGCGGTAACGGTGTAATTCGTCCCGGTCAAGCCGGTGACCGACAACGCCACCGTTTGGCCATCGGGCCTGAGGGTGGCGAAAATAACCGACGCCCCGCCGCTCACCGTGTAATTGCCACTATCTCCGGCGGTCGCGGGATCAACGGGTTCGTTGAAACGCACCCCGATAGAGTCCGCGTTAAGCGCCGCGGTGCTTTCGATAATGGGAGGCTGTGTATCGTTTGAAACGGTCAAGGTAGCGGCGTCGCTGGTGGCGCTGGCGCCTCGCAAGGATACCACACAGCGATAATTGGCGCTGTTGTCGGACGTCGTTACCTGCGACAGGGTTAGGATAGCGCTATTAGCACCGGGAATGTCGGCTTGGTTGCGTTGCCACTGGTAGCTGATTTCGGAAGACGCCAATTGATTGGTTCCAGAGTAGGCATTGGCGCTTACGGTAAAGGTAGCGGACTTTCCTTGCACGACGACGGTGTTGGTGGGTTGCTGAGTGAGCTCCACGCGCGGATCGGGCCACGCAAAATCGCCGAACTGGTGATACACGGTCGATCCCGGCCCGCAGATTGTGCAATACCCCAAGGGGCCCCAAGATGTGCATAAGCCGAGGAATGTGGCAGCCGGCATGTCCAACGTTCTTTGGGCAAACGCGGTCCAACTCAATCCGTCGCTGCTCCAGAACCCGCTGAAGCTATTACCGGCCCGCTTCAAGCGCACCCATACGTTTGGATGGGTGGTTTTGGGGGGCTGCGAGCCCCAGTCCACCGTCGCTCCATCGGTATCGGCTCGGACGGTGGCCATATAAACCCCGCCAACCGGCGCCGTAGCCGCGCACGCCAGGTTTCGGCTGCCTCCCGCCAAGGATTCCCGAACCATCAATCCGCTGCGCGCATACGTATTATCGCTTTGAATGTCGAACACCTGGACTTTGACATCGAAGTCGCCCATTTGCTCCCGGTAGGTGAAATGGAAGTTGTCCGCGTTACCATACATATCCAGTCCGCCCGCCTCGACCTCAAAATCGCCCGGAATGCTGCTAAAACTACTGCCGGGGTCGCCTGTGTCGCCGACAAACACCCCGTACATTCCGGATATTTGGCCAGTCACTCGAGTGCCAGCGGCAATCGTATTGCCGGCCAGGTCTTTTACCCCGCTTACGGTCAGTGTGTAGCTGGTCCCACTCAGACCGGCAACGGTGAGTGCCACAGATTTCCCATCCGGCCTTAAGACGGCGCCACCGATCGTGCCGCCGCTAACCGAATAGTTGCCCAGTATGCCGGCGCTGGTTGCATCCAGCAACTCGCTGAAACGGACGCCTAAGATCAAGCTCTCGGCGCTCACTGTGCTCGAACTTACGATCGTTGGAGGAGTTGTGTCGGTAATTACGGTCAAGATCGCGTCGGCACTGGTTACGCTGGCATTGCCTAGAGTGACCACACATCGATATTTACTTCCGCTGTCGGCATTCGTTACTTGAGTCAGAACAAGGGTAGCCGCCTTAGCATCGGGCAAATCGATGCCGTTCTCTTGCCATTGGTAATGGAGCTCGCTGGCGGGCACGGGTGTTACGCCGGAAAAAGCATTGAGCGCCACCGTAAAGCTGGCGTTCTGATTCTCTTCAACGATCTGGTTGGTAGGTGACTGAGTGATTTCAAGGTGCGCATCCGGCCAAGTTGTCCCGAAGTTGCGATACACCGAGTTGCCCGGCGCCCACGAAGTGCAAAGTCCCAGGTAAAGGGTTGATGGAAATTCGATGGTGGTCCGGGCAAATTCCACCCAATTCAATCCGTTGGTGCCATGATAACCCACGAACTCGTTGCCCGCCCGTTTCAGCCGCACCCAAACGTTGGGATGGGCCGCTTCTTTGGCTGGCCGACTGCCCCAGTCTCCCGTCGTTCCATCCGTATCGGTCCGGACAGTGGCCATATAAATATTTTGCCCACCGGGCGGGGGCGTTGCTGCGCACGTCAGGTTTCGGCTGCCGGGTTCCAGGGATTCACGCACCATCAGGCCGCTGCGCGCCCAGGGATTGGCGTTTTCAAAGCTCGCCACTTGAGCCTTGACGTCGAAGTCGCCCGATTGCTCGAGGTAGGCGAAATGGAAAACATCGGCATTGCCCCAGATATCCACACCGCCGGCGGTTACTTGTATTTCATCGGGGGCGCTACTGTAGCTCTCGCCGGGATCACCTGTATCGCCAATGAACACCCCTTGCATTCCCAGGATTTTGCCAGTCGTGGTGGTGCCTGGTGACACTGGATTGCCGGCTGAATCTTTGACTCCCTGAACCGTGACCGTGTAACCCGTACCCGTAAGGCCGGCTACGGTCAAAACCACTGTCTTACCGTCCGAACGCAGCACAGCCTCCGCTACAGTGGCGCCTCCGATCACGCTGTAGTTGGCCGGGTTAGCCGCGCTGACCGGGTCCAAGGCAGTGCTGAAGGTCAGGCCTATGCTGCTGGAATTGAGCGCGCCCGAGCTGACCAACTGGGGTTGCGCATCGATGGCGAGCGTGGCCGCAAGAGTCACGGCAACTCCGACCGTCCAAAATGGGATGACTGTTTTCATAAATCTGGCTCCGCCTTTGCTTGGTTGTGGGTATTGGGTTGATTGTGGTTCCCTGGAGCCGTCCGGATGGTCTCCTCGATACGGGCACAGCGATTCGTTCGCTTCCAGGGCGTTTGCCGCGTGCCATAGTTCGCTGGTCGAGTCCATGAGTTTTAATCCAGCTAACTTTCATCGGCTTTCAGGAAATCTACGACAAGTTATAAGGCAAGCGAGCCCCCGAAACAAATCGAATGCTTTATAAAATATCATAATTGTTTTTCAAAATTTACCAGCGCGGCTCCCGTTGCACTCGCGGGGATGGCCCCACAAAAAACCGCGCTTCCAGGGGGGATGCTTTTGCAAGGCACGGGCCAAAGCGAAGAACTCATCGTTGGTGCCCTCGGGCGTATTCTTGTATTTCCCGGCTCCTCCGTGCAATCGGTGAAATCCGTGGTTTGGATTCTTAAGTCTAGTAAACTGGTTCAGCTAATAATCAATGGTCCGCTCCCCCCGGCAAGACCCGTTATCTTTATCCCTTAGGAAAGCAGGAAGGCAGGAAATGCAATTTACCTTTCCTTGTTTCCTGTTTTCCTAAGCGATATTTGGGGATGAATCAGGGGTCGCGCCGTGGCGCCATTTAAGTGAGGTTGTCTGCCAGCGGATTGGGCCCTGCATGGGGACAGCTCGGTTGGCTTTCCAGCGTGGTGTGCGTCAGCCGGAGGAACGGGTCCATGCCGGGTAGCGATCTCGTCACCCTAAACCTTCCAAAGCCCGGACTTGCCCAAGGGTGGCCCAGCCGTCATATTTGCGAATATGGGTGAAGACAAACACCAGCGAAAGCATTGAAAATCCTCGTGGCCATTACCGGGGCCAGCGGGTCCCTTTACGCGCAGCGGTTGCTGGACAATCTCGACACGTCTCAGCACCGCGTGCAAGTGATTCTGAGCCGCTACGCTCCGGCGGTCATCGCGGAGGAGTTGCCCGGTGGACTCAGGTTGCCGGACGGAGCGGTCCAACACGGTCTCGAGAGCATGAACGTCCCGTTCGCCAGCGGCTCGAATCCGGTCGATGCCATGGTGGTAATTCCGTGCAGCATGGGCACGGCGGGCCGGATAGCGCACGGGTTGAGCGACGACGCCTTGCTTCGGGCGGCGGATGTGACCTTAAAAGAGCGCCGGAAATTGCTGTTGGTGCCGCGGGAAACGCCGCTAAACCTGGTGCACCTGAAGAACCTGGAATTGTTGCTGCTGGCCGGGGCCACCATCCTGCCGGCGAGCCCGTCCTTTTACTCCCGCCCGCGAACCGTCGAGCAGGTGGTGGACACGGTGGTTGCGCGGGTGTTGGACCATTTGGGTGTGCCGCGTCGCCTTACGACCCGGTGGCAGGAGGAGCGGGATTAAGACAAAGCCATCAAGTTATGAGGCTGAGATCAGGAGGATCATGGTGATCGTTCAAGATTGGAAACGAAGGTTGATGCATAGAATTTGGTCGAAAATCCGGTCTTTGGGCGAGTTCATCAAGTTTTCGCATACCCTGTTCGCGCTGCCTTTTGCCCTGTCCTCGATGGTGGTGGCGGCGCGGGAACACCATGGCTGGCCGGGGGCGCGGATTTTTTTGTTGATATTGACGGCGATGGCAAGCGCGCGGACCTGTGCCATGACTTTCAACCGGATCGTGGATCGGAAGTTTGACGGGGCGAATCCGCGCACCGCATCGCGTCATTTGCCGGCAGGCAAGCTTTCCGTGGTAACGGCTTG